>JAUQXU010000112.1 GCA_030837935.1 Candidatus Brocadia sp. | reverse complement strand
GTCCCCCTCTTTTTAAAGCGGAGTTACAAAACTTTGAAATTCCTGTACCGATACCTACATTTAAAGGTAGGCGAGCCTACCCTACAGAACTGTTTATTTCATAAGTATTGTCAAGCCCTTCCCTATGCATCTACCAAAGTATTACCATGGCTTTAAGGTAAACGACCCGCGTTCCTTTACCTGGTAGTCCTTTGGCGTCTTGACGAGTTCTACGCACTCGTTTGCCCAGTCATTGATAATGTCTTTTGCATGTCCCCACCACGTGACTGCCTTCAGGTCAATGATACGCATTTGGGCCTCTTTCCGGTCGGCAAATATAAAGAGCTCCTCCCCGGTCATGCTATCTTTCAGCCGTCCTTCGATTGCCACGCTTGGCCGTCCTCCTGCCGCAGCCGCTCCGCCTCCAACTACTATTCCAGCCGGGCCTAAAGCAGGGGCCGCCAGCCTGAGCGCTCCCAATGTGGCCTTGCTTGGCACCAGTTCCACGATAGCCAGTTCAAGCACTACCGTTCGGGGACCCGATGAGCTAGCTAATTTCCATCCTGGTCTCTCGTCTTTTTGAAATGCCTCGCTAAATTTTTCTTCCGTATACTGAGCTAGTTTAAGTGCACTTTCCTCAAGGTTCGTGTTACCAGGATTGGCGGCCTTCCAGCCGGTATTTTCCATGAGATACTCTGTGTTGACCGGAGCGATTACCATGTAGTCATAATCTTCCTTTTGACCGTCTGGCTTCACCCAGACCCTGTCAAAGGGGAATCGCTCTTTCTGCGGGGCCATGCGTTCCGGCTTCTCCAAATATCCGGTATCCGGCGCAGGTGCAGTTTTGCAGCCCAGGGGAATGCTCAGAAGTGTTGCCCCCAATAAAATGCATCCGCAGCTCGCGGTAAAGCGTCTAACCATAGTTTCCCTTCTACCCATACCACTATTCTCCTTTCTTTTTAAATTAAACTTCAAAAATTATTCACACCATCCGTAGAGAATCAAGATTGAGATCCCCCCTGTTATTTAGTATTTCGAAAAACCATTCCCATGTCAT
Source organism: Candidatus Brocadia sp. (assembly GCA_030837935.1). Lineage (GTDB taxonomy): Bacteria > Planctomycetota > Brocadiia > Brocadiales > Brocadiaceae > Brocadia. The sequence goes on along the minus strand of JAUQXU010000112.1, from coordinate 2,014 downwards.
TGCGAGGGTATTGTCCGAAGCAATCTCACAAACAATCATACAAATCCTTCCATCCCGCATTCATTGTATATTTTATCCATTACAATTACCTTGACTGAGTCTAGCGGTTTTAAAAGGAGATTGCTTCGTCGTTCCTCCTCGCAATGACAGTTGTATGCTCACTCATTTAAAGGACATGCTTGCGTGAAATCGGTATATAAAACGTTCATTCATGAGTTTAAGCTGCTTGCGTCAAAAACTTTCATATGCGTGGTGCCATAAACCTTTAATTTAAATCCGCTAAAAGCTGCTGGAATTCCTCTGACCCGGTGAGTATCCGATGGGCGGCGTCACGCAGATCATCGACCTGTTTATCAGATAATTTGAACGATGTTGGCATACCCTTAAAGTAATGGCGTTCTGCCTCATCTTTTAATGCATCAAACTTGACCTCAACGAGATAAAATTTAATATCTCCGCATCCGCCAGGTTCTGTTGATATCGGGCCGTCTCCGCACCTGCTCTTCTGAACCTCCTCAGTCCACCGGCGGAAACTCTCCCGCGCCAACATAACGGTCTCGTAATTATATCTCGTAACCGATACTGACGAATATGCGCCAAACATTGCAGATATTGTAGGGGCCTTCCCCAGGAGACTCCAGTGGCTGCTCACTTCGGTCTCTGCATTCACAACAATAATAACCACCTTATGGGTATTTTCGAGTTTCAGATATTTCATCGTATTCCAGAAATCCCCCAAGGCAAGTATCCTGTCAAGTGCAGCCCTCAATCCAAGATTGTCAGAAACCCCTCCATCAACGAGATGGATATATTTATGCTTCGCAACATCCTGATAGACAGCTACATTGCTTACCTGATGAAATGACCGTGACGAAATATCCTGCTCCATTCGAACCCGCTCTGCTTCTTCGGGGAGGGTATAACCGCAATCGTTGGAGTAATTACGAAGCGTAATGGGCGTGAGGACAACGGGCACCGCAGATGATGCCGTTACTGCACGCGCGACAGGATAACTGGATAAATCAGAACAGATGACATCAAATGCATCCTGATGAAATGCCACTCGTATACCCGTTACCATATCCGTTGCGTTAATATGGACCATAGGGGATTGGCCTTTCCTTGCTTCCATATCACGAAAGGTTTTCTTCTCAAAAAGGATCTTATCGTAATATTCCGCAGCAAGGTCGCTCCGTTGAAAAAATGGGGAGAGGAGGCGTACCCAGTTGTCTGGTCTTATCAAAATTCTTCGTGTAAGGCCGCCCTGCACGTTCTTTTTCAGGAATTTTTGCTCGAAATCCTCAAAGATACGATCACCAAAGAGGCCGTAGTACGCAGCCGTGAAACTACCTCCCGACACACCAGAAATACCATCAACCTCATGGAGAAGCATCCGTTTTTGGCCGCTTATGGTCACTTCTGTCTTTCTCAGTTCTTCAAGGACACCATAGGAAAAGGCAGATGCCCGTGTGCCGCCACCTGAGAAGGTAAGGAATAACATCAGTTCATCAGAATTCCCAGGCTGACCCATTAACTTTCCACGATAACCACTGTTAGGATCAACCGTTGCGAGGGGGCTATTCACCTGATAATGCATACAACCTGATAGAGAAAAAATTGCAGTAGAAATACTTGTCCAAATGGTGAAAAGGCGAAATACTTTACTCATCACAGCCCTCCTCTGATTTCATGGTGATAATATTTTTTTAGACAACCGAGACGGTTGCGCTACCAGTTTGAATTTTCCTATACATTTAATTAGGCCTTAGGCAACTTGTATTTAGCCACCCCCCTGTCTACCCCAGTTTACAGGGGGGGTATGGGGGGTGTTTGAAATTTTTGAATATTAAATTAAGCTACCAATTGTAGCCCATTTTTTCGATATGCAATAAGTCCGGCACAAACAACCCCCTCGCCCCCTTTATTAAGGGGGAATTTTTCTCGTCCCCCTTAATAAAGGGGGATGCGGGGGTTGTCTGTATGCTACGCTACTCATTTAATTGTATAGGAATTT
>JAUQXU010000009.1 GCA_030837935.1 Candidatus Brocadia sp. | reverse complement strand
GTGAGATCGTCAAGGCGAAAGTGAATAGGGCTGGTAGGAAACGTGCTTCAGTATCGCCTCAAAGTGCAATTACAAATGCAAATGGTGAGGCTACATTTACCATTACTGCCAAAAACAAGGCGGGCAACGCAAGGGTTCAGTTCAGGTATGAAGATTTAAAAACGACCGTAAAGGTAAAGATTGTAAAGTAGCGATGTTGATATTAATATAGTTTAAGTTTTTGTGGGGATAGTTGTTAATGATGAAATTTGTGGCTATTGTGCTGTGCGTGTTCCTGGGTTTCTCTACCATAGTGTATGGGGATACAATAACTTTACGGAATGATGGTAAAGATATCGATCTCAAGGTACTAGGTGTTACCGGAGAATATGTAAATGCTATATTATTAAAAAAAGACATAAAATCCCTGAAGATGCAATTTTTGAATACAAATGATTATCCCGACGTGATTCTATTGAACTTTGCAAATGTGTCCATAGAGTGTAAGATCAAAGATACTACAGAAGAGGTTATTCATGTGTTAATTCCTACGTCCGTGATTTCTTCACTGAGGATGTCTTTTCAATCAGAGGATAAACAGGCAGCCCTGGTTCCAGATGTAGCTGAAGGTAAACCAAAAACCGGAGATGTGGCGGTGAAAGAAGCAAAAACAGAACAAATAGAAGAACGGAGGCCGGTATCCAAGCTCACCGAAGATATTGGGGAAAGAGGGATGGCTGACGAGCTAAGGATCTCTTCTGGTGAGAAGCCAGTCAGGGGGAAAAATTATCGGCTGAGAACGAAAAAGGTGAAAGAGGAAGGTTCGGAGGTGGAAGGTGAGATTTCTAAGACTGAAACAGAAGGGGTGCCTAAAGAGGTAAATGAATCTCCCGTGGATGAACAAAGAGAGGAATTGGTTACAGAAACGTCTGAGTTGAAACAAAAACTGTCAAATGAATTGCCGGATAAGGAAAGTGTAAAGGCGGTTGAAGAAGATCAGAAGAAAGAAAAACCCCTTGTCCAGGATCCGAATCTTGGTAGGATTGAAGGGCGGATATTGCATAGCGGAAAACCTCTCCCTGACTGTCAGGTAAAGTTGCAAATGCTAGAAAAAGGTGGATTGTTAGTTAAAGGGTATCGTCCGGTAGAAGGGGCAGTGGAGATTGAAACTCACACAGATAAGGACGGTATATATCGTTTTATGAATGTATCGTCAGGGCAGTACAAGTTGTATTGGAAACCTCCTTCAGAGACTACATGGGTTAGAAGATTTAAGATGGAACCTGATGTAATAGTAAATTCCGGTCAGCTTACCAATCCTAAGGACATTGAAACGTTGAAGCGGACGTTAAATTAGTTGTTAATTCGCGGTAGCGGTAAATGATTTTTGTCTCGCGCGAAAGAGAGAGAAGTGTGTATACTTTAGTAGATTTAAATAATTTTGTAATACTTTATTGAAACTGTTATTGCATTCTTGAAATTTATTATTTTAACGAATACGCATACAAAAGAGTGTTCTTGTGTTATCGTATAGAAACTAAGAATTTGAAATTTAATTAGTTACATAATTATTTTATTTTTTTTTGGTTTTTATTTAAAAAAGGAATGAATATTGTTATCTACTCTCCACCATTGCATGATTCTTCAAATGAGCTGAGTTCTTTGGCCGGTTTCGTTTGTTTCGTGGCTGATTTTACGGTTGACAAATTCTTTTTGTGAATGTATTATGCGCGTCTTTAATAAGATAATCTTTTTACGTTTTAGAAGATAGATAATGGAGGTAATGATGGTAAAGAGTTTACGATATGTAGCTTTTGTGGGTGGTTTGGTATTTGGTGTGATGAGTACTGCAGCGTGGGTAAACCAAGTTGCAATTGCAGAGGCGTATAAAGAGATTGATGTGAAAGATGGGGGGGGG
>JAUQXU010000111.1 GCA_030837935.1 Candidatus Brocadia sp. | reverse complement strand
CGTCTGGAAAAAATTCTTGCAAATATCATGGATTTTAGTAAACCAGTTGAAGTTGTTAAGGTAGCAACTCAAGTAAATGATCTCATAGAGAGCACCTGTTCCTTAATGGAACCATATTTCAAAAGTGGACGCATTCAATTGATTAAGCAATTGAATGCCACGATACCCAAAATTATCGTTGATCCAACTCAAATGAAACAAGTGTTTTTGAATCTGATAAAAAATGCTGTCGAATCAATGCCTAATGGAGGAAAATTGATAATAGAAACAGTAATGGAAGACGAACAGATAAAAATTGATATTACAGATACCGGTGAGGGAATGACTACAGACGTTATGCAAAATCTCTTCGTTCCTTTTTTTACTACAAAGGTGGATGGTACTGGTGTTGGATTGGCTGTGTCACAAAAAATTATTGACGACCACAATGGTTTTATAAAAATAAAAAGTGTATTAAAAGAGGGAACGACCATTTCTATTTATTTACCTATAAAAAAGGTATGATTGCAACTTTTAAGGAGATGAGCGATGAAAACAATTCTCGTGGTAGAAGACGATAAAAATCAACTCTTACTTTACGAGCGAGAACTGTCGTACGAGGGTTATAATATTATTACCGCGAAAGATGGTTTGGAAGCTATAAAAAAGGTAAAGGAGCAATTGCCAGATCTCATCGTGATGGATATTAATATGCCAAAGATGGACGGGATCGAAGCGATAGGAAAAATCTTAAGCGAACACAAGAAGATACCCATTATTATTAATACTGCTTATAGTAGCTATAAGGATGATTTTATGTCGTGGTCTGCCAATGCTTACGTTATTAAGTCCTCAGACTTGAAAGAGCTGAAAAATAAGATAAAAGAATTGATTTAATATTTCAGATATAAGATAAAAAGAATAGATATTCAACATGTTTATTGTGTGGAAAGTAGTATGAAGTAGTTTTGTAGATGGCAGAAAAATACAAAAACTAAATAACTACAAAGGCATAAAAAAGACGTCCTTGCATCTTTTCGATACAAGAACGTCTTTATCATTTAATTACTCTGGCTATCTTGCTGGTGTAACTACGATCTCTTAATGGTGTCCTTCTTCATGATGATGTTCTTTGTGTTTCGGACATTTTTCATCATCACAATATTTACAAGGGTCCTTTTTAAATGTGGCCGCACAATCATTGCAGCATAGAGTGATTGATTTTCCTTCGCACTCTACCTTTACTCCTTTGTCTTTATCAACGGCCTTGCCACAAACCACACACTTTGTATCTATCTTTTCTGCGGCAGAGACCTCCTTTGTGCCACAACAACTAGAGGCATGTGTTATTTTAACCGCATAAGAGGTCACTAATACTAGTGCAATACCAACAACGCTTAAAAAATATCCAATACGCTTCACGCAGGTACTCCTTTCAAAAATAAAAAAAATTAAATAAATACTAAAACATAATCATAATGTATATTACATGGTTTGTAGAACAAAAAATATACTCATTAAGTTCCATGTTTTTCATAAAAACGAAATCGATCCGTGTTATTACGGCGCTTTTATATCCTTTGCACATCGGAATCCTAACGCTACATTGAACAAGTCTGGTTGCTCTGATTTCCTCGTGCTTGTTCGTACCTGAAATGGCTGAGAAAAGCGAGATCCTCCCCGGATTACCCGCCGAAGACCGTGATCAGGGCCTTTGGGATTCCTGGAAGGGGCTTCTGCATAATAGGTATCTAAATACCAATCGGCACACCACTCATGAACACTGCCCGCCATATCGTAGCAGCCGTAGATGCTCTTTCCGCTTTCGATATTTCCAACAGGTTTTGGATCACCACTGAGATTGCATCGTGCCGGATCCCATTCATTTCCCCACGGGAACTTTCTTCTATCCAATCCCCTCGCTGCCTTTTCCCATTCTGCCTCTGAAGGAAGCCGTTTTCCTGCCCATGCGGCATACGCATAAGCGTCATACCAATCAATCCGTACAACGGGATAATCAGGAACGTTATAATATTCGTTATCCCAGAATCTGGGGGTATGGTTTTTTCCGCTAGGTTCTCCTTTAAAACATTTACTGTGGTCGTTTGTCTTCTTCAT
>JAUQXU010000110.1 GCA_030837935.1 Candidatus Brocadia sp. | reverse complement strand
CCCCCCGTTTACGGGGGGACACAGGGGGGTGACCAAATACAAGTAGTTGAAGGTCTGATTTAACAGGTGTGACTTTTTGTGTGGGTGAATTATGATATCCAAACCAGAAGATGCAGATAAGGAAAAGCGACAGCAAGCCCTAGAACGAGCAATCTCGCAAATCGAGAAGCAGTACGGAAAAGGAACGATAATGAAACTGGGTGGCGAGACGAGACTAGATGTTCCTACCATTTCGACCGGGGCATTATCCCTGGATATTGCGCTCGGTGTGGGGGGCATCCCGCGCGGAAGAGTCATCGAGATATTTGGTCCGGAATCTTCGGGCAAAACCACCCTGACTCTTCATATTATTGCTAACGCCCAAAGAGCGGGTGGTATGGCGGCCTTCATTGATGCTGAACACGCACTTGACCCTGACTATGCAAAGAAATTAGGGGTAGACCTGAACAATCTTATGGTTAACCAACCCGACACCGGAGAGCAGGCGCTTGAAATTGCGGAGTTGCTGGTAAGGAGCAATGCGGTAGATATTATTGCGATTGATTCCGTGGCAGCCCTTGTCCCCCGCGCAGAGATTGAAGGGGAGATGGGCGATACGCATGTGGGATTACAAGCCAGGCTGATGTCCCAGGCCTTGCGCAAGTTAACGGGTTGTATTTCAAAATCTCAGACCAGCGTTATTTTTATTAACCAGATTCGTGAAAAGATCGGGGTTATGTACGGAGGAAACCCGGAAACAACCCCGGGTGGCAGGGCGCTGAAATTCTATGCCTCGGTGCGTATCGATATCCGAAGGATTGGCGGTATAAAAGACGGTGAAGTGACCATTGGGAACAGGGTGCGTGCTACCATTGCTAAAAATAAGGTTGCAGCCCCTTTTAAGAAAGCAGAATTTGATATCTTATATAATACGGGTATATCACGCGCAGGTGATATTATTGATCTTGGGGTTGAACATCAAATCATTGAAAAGTCTGGTACCTGGTTTTCGTATGGTGAAATTCGATTAGGGCAGGGCAGGGAAAATTCCAGGCAGTTTATCGAGGGAAAACCTGAATTAATGAAAGAAATTGAGCAGGCTGTCCTAAAAAAGATAAAACCGGAAATGGTTACAGAAAAAACACCTGAAAAAGCTCCCGAAAAAACCAGGGCAGAATCCGTTTCTAAAAAGAGTGAAAAGTAATTTAGTTTATGAAGACAAACGAGATTCGCAATAAATTTCTGAAATTTTTTGAAAAGAAGTCCCACGTTATCTGGCCGAGTGACTCATTAGTCCCCCAGAATGACCCCACACTCCTCTTTACCGGTGCCGGGATGAATCAGTTTAAAGACATGTTTCTGGGTAAAGGGAATTTAAAATTCAAGAAGGCAACCACCTGCCAGAAATGTCTCCGTACCGGTGATATTGACAACGTAGGGAAGACAGCCTCCCATCACACCTTTTTTGAGATGTTGGGAAACTTTTCCTTCGGCGATTATTTCAAAAAAGAGACCATCGAATGGGCGTGGGAATTTCTGGTACAGGAGTTAAAAATTCCCGAGGAACGCCTGAGTGTAAGTGTTTATAAGGAAGATCAGGAGTCATACGAAATCTGGGCAAAACACATTGGCGTACCCAAGCCAAGGATTTATCAATACGGTGAAAAGGACAACTTTTGGCCTGCAAATGCACCCTTGTTAGGTCCTAACGGACCCTGCGGTCCATGTTCCGAGATATTTTACGATCAGGGAGAAAAAGCCGGTTGTGGACGAAAAGAATGTGAACCTGCCTGCGATTGTGATCGATTTGTGGAAATATGGAACCTCGTGTTTACGCAATACGACCGCACGGAAGGCGGAAAACTGGTACCACTGCCCCATAAAAATGTCGACACGGGCATGGGCCTGGAAAGGATGGCACGGGTCATACAAGGCGTACAAACCAACTTCGATATTGATATCTTCAATCCTATTATCAAATCCTTAGAAGAAATCACACAGTTAAAATATAACGGGCAAATTGAAAATGCTATGCTTATGCGGCGCATTGCAGATCACGTGAAGGCGTGTGTGTTTTGTATTTCTGACGGTGTTCTGCCGAGTAATGAAGGACGTGGATATGTCGAAAGACGGTTGTTGCGGCGGGCCATACGGGACGGTACGCAATTAGGCGTAACAGACTGCTTTTTATATAAACTGGTTCCCGTTGTGAGCAATGTGATGCAGGAATACTACCCCGATATTAAGCAGCGCAGGGAAAATATTGCGCGGATTGTTAAAAGCGAAGAAGAAAAATTCCATGAAACTCTAGAACTGGGAACGGCCAGATTGAAAGAATTGATGGATGCGTTGCAAAAGAACAGACAAAAATTTCTTTCTGGCCAGGAAGCCTTTAAGTTATATGATACCTATGGTTTCCCTTTAGATATGACTGAATCGATTCTCAATGAGAAAGGATTTACCGTAGATAAGGATGGATTTGAAAATGAGCTTAAGAAACAGCGGCTACAGGCAAGGACGTCGTCCCAGATGACAGGCCAGGTCTTTGATACAGGCCCGCTGAGCAAGATTAAAGACATTTCGAAAGGTACAGAATTTCTTGGTTATAATGAATGCGCATGCGAAGCAAAGATAATTGCCCTTATCCAGGGTGACCAACTTGTTGATAAGGTTATTGCTGGAAGCGAAATTACGGTAATTTTAGATCAGACTCCTTTTTACGGTGAGTCAGGCGGGCAAATTGGTGACACGGGCGTTCTGGAATCGAATGGGAATCATGTCCGCATTACCGATACAAAAAAGAATAATGATTTTATCCTGCACATAGGAAAGGTGGTAAAAGGGGAACTCAGAACGGGTAGTTTGGTTCATGCCAGAATTGACACCCAGCGAAGAGACTCCATCCGGAAGAACCATTCGGCAACACATATCCTCCATTATGTCTTGCGAAAAGTAATCGGCCAGCATGCAGAACAGGCGGGTTCCCTGGTAACGCCCGACCGTCTGCGTTTTGATTTTCACCATTTCTCCGGTTTAACAAAAGAAGAAATCTTGCGAATCGAAGATATGGTCAATGAGATAATTTTAGAAAATGTACCTGTGGCAGTGAAAGAATTATCTATCCAGGATGCAAGGAATGCCGGCGCTATGGCCCTGTTTGGGGAAAAATATGGAGAATTGGTCAGGATGGCTTCTATTGGTGATTTCAGCAAGGAACTGTGTGGCGGTACCCATGTAAATTACTCAGGCGAAATTGGATTATTGAGAATCATCGGGGAGTCATCTGTTGCTGCTGGAATTAGACGTATTGAAGCAATGACAGGTATCGCAGCATTAAACAGGTACAGGGAAAAAGAAAGGATTCTCCAGGAGATGTGTGACATTCTGAGTACCAGCGAAGACAAGCTGATTCCAAAGGCCCAGGACTTATTAAGTGAATTAAAGAATCTCCATAAAGAGATCCACAAGGTAAAACAAAAAGAGATACGTGGCAAGATCGATTCTTTTGTCGAGAATGCCAAAGAAGTTTCAGGGGTAAAAATTATTGCAAGGAAATTAGAGGATGCAACGGTAGACGATTTAAGAAAGACAATAGACATATTAATGAAATCTGCCAAAGAGATGGCTATCGTATTAGGTACCGCTCAGGATGGGCGTGTAACTATAGTTGCCGCCATAAGCCCCGGGTTGGTCAAGCGTGGTTTGCATGCAGGAGCCGTCTCAAAGGAAGTGGCAAAGCTGGTTGGCGGCGGCGGGGGAGGCAGACCCGATATGGCGCAGGCGGGCGGGCAATGGGTGGATAAATTAGATGAGGCGCTTCGTTTTGCCACAGAGTTATTGAGTAAAAAACTACTTGATGGGGTTAGTTAGCATGCCGTGTATGGAAATAATGAAGAAGCCTGATAAGAAATACAACAAATACCTATCATTGATATATACCGGGGCATTTTAATATCTGAGTTTTTGCTTGACAACGACGGTGTCTCTCTATACAATTTTCGGTTTGAACGTGGTACACATCATGTGTTTGATGCACCGCAAACCGAAGTGCAATACTATAGTTAAGGGCGAGCGAGTAGAAAATATTGACAGGGTGATAATAAGGTCGGAATGAAATAGTGCTGATATTTTTTTGTATGCCTGCTGCCCTTATTTTGAAATTTCGATGAAACTTTTATAGAGGTGATACATGCCAAATCCAAAGAGAAGATTTTCGAATTCAAGGACTCGCAAAAGACGTACGCACGACAAGTTAACTCCGCCCGTTATTCCGCTTGATGAAAACATCGGAAAAGGCTCTGGTGTACGTTCAAAGCTTTATATTTGTTCACATTGCAAGCAGGTAAATCAGCCACACACAGTTTGTCATAACTGTGGCTATTACAGGGGTAAACAGGTTATTTCTGTCGGAAAGTAGGACTATGAATGTCGCGGTAGATGCAATGGGTGGGGATAAAGCCCCACATGAGATCGTTAAGGGGGCGATCCTGGCTGCACAGCAATTTTCGGATAGTGGGATTTTACTGGTTGGCGACGAAAAAGCAATACGGCAAGAATTAGACTCTTACAGAATCATTCCGAAAAATATTACCATTCATCATACAACTCAAGTGGTTAGTATGCACGACCCCGCGACTTATTCCATACGTCAAAAACCTAATTCATCAATCACTCGCAGTGTAGAGCTTGTCGCAAATGGTAAAGCTGACGCTGTCGTGAGTGCAGGACACACAGGCGCAGCGGTCGCTGCGGCCACATTGTATTTGCGAACTCTGAAAGGAGTGCGGCGTCCAGGTATTGCTGCTCCTTTTCCGACTCGGCATGGAACATGTCTAATTATTGACGTAGGAGCAAATATTGCTTGCAAACCAACACATCTCTTTCAGTACGGTGTCATGGCAGCGATATGCAGTAAATATCTCTTTGATGTTGAAAATCCACGGGTAGGGCTTTTGAATATCGGTGAAGAGGATGCAAAAGGGAATGATCTGGCAAAAGAAACGTTTTCCCTTCTCTCCAATTCACATGTAAATTTCGTGGGAAATGTAGAAGGTCGTGAAATATTCGATGGTAAGGCCGATGTTGTTGTTTGTGAAGGTTTTGTGGGAAATGTTATACTGAAATTCGGGGAAGGGCTTGCCATGAGCCTTCTGTCAGCGATTAAGGAAGAAGCAATGAAGAGCTTCTGGGCGAAGTTGGGTCTGTTGTTGTGCAAGCCTGCCTTTGGCCCGTTAAAGGCCAAAATGGACTTTGCCGAATATGGCGGTGTTCCTTTGCTTGGTATTAATGGTGTTTGCATTATATGCCATGGCAGGTCCGATTCCAGGGCTATCCAAAACGCTATAAGAGTTGCATTGCAGTTATCAAAAAACAAGGTCGGCGAGCATATTGTTTCCGAGCTGGAAAAGACCAATGCACCTACGGCAAATGTTACGTAACCGATTAGCCACCTATCAATCTCCTTTGGGTAATTTATAATTATACATGCAACAGAATCAAAGGGCATCTATTACAGGTATAGGATCCTATCTGCCAAGTAAGGTTTTAACAAACTACGATTTAGAAAAGATGGTTGATACCAGCGACGACTGGATTATCCAGCGGACAGGTATTAAAGAGCGTCGGATCGTTGAAAATGGTCAAATAACGTCTGATCTTGCCACCCATGCATCACTCAGAGCAATGGAAGATGCCGGGGTATCCCCAAACGATTTAGACATGATTATTACC
>JAUQXU010000109.1 GCA_030837935.1 Candidatus Brocadia sp. | reverse complement strand
GTTTATAATCACTCTACTTTATCATGGGGATTGCCAGCTGATTTCCAGTAACTTCCCGAGCGCACTTTTTGCATTACCCGTATCGATAGATTGCGCACCGATTTCCAGCCCTTCCTTAAAGTCGTCTGCCAATCCTCCAGCAATGATTGCAGCCGCCGCGTTTAAAAGCACCACATCTCTTTTTGGACTGCGAATGCCATCCAGCACCTCCCTGATTGCCATAGCGCTTTCATCCGGGGTATTTACGGTCAATTCAGAAAGCCTTGCCTTTTTAATGCCAAAGTCTTCCGGATTTAAATAATAACTTTTTATCGTATTTCCGGTGAGCTCACAAACTTTGGTTTTGTCTGTTGTAGTTATTTCGTCTAAACCGTCCATTCCATGAACAACAAAAGCATGGGTATCTCCCAGCATTTTCAATGCCTCCGCCATAACGATGGTCATGTGCTCGCTATATACACCGAGGATACGGTGGGTGGCTCCGGCAGGGTTTGCCAAAGGACCAATGATGTTGAATATGGTGCGAATCCCAATTTCTTTGCGAGGACCGATAGCGTATTTCATTGCCTGATGCAACAGGGGAGCAAAGAGAAATCCAATATTAGCCATAGCAATACATTTTTCTACCGTCTTGACATCAGCTTCAATATTGACTCCTAACCGTTTTAATACGTCCGCGCTTCCGCACTGGCCAGAAGATGCCTTGTTGCCGTGTTTTGCCACCTTCAGACCAGCACCCGCAACAACAAAGGCTGTTGCCGTGGAGATGTTAAATGTGTTTTTGGCATCTCCTCCCGTTCCACAGGTATCAACGACAATACCATCACCAGCCTTTATTCTGAGGGCCTTTTTTCGCATGGCTATGGTACATCCTGTTATTTCTTCGACGGTTTCTCCCTTCATACGCAAGGCCGTAATAAAAGAGGCAATCTGTGCTTCGCCGGCGGCGCCTTCCATGATTTGCGTCATCACAGCCCGGCTTTCTTCAAGACTTAGATGCTGGTTGTTTACTAACTTAGAGATGGCTTCTTTTATCGACATACTGTTGTAACCAGAAGTTTTTTACTTGACGTAGAATGCGATATAAATTACAATGTTGCTTTTCCAAACTATAAAAATAATTTACAGAAAGGATTCGTGGTCTATTTATGGCAAAAATGCAAATAACCTCAGACGAAAATATACGAGAAGCATTAAGAAGGTTTAAGAAAATGTGTGATAAAGAAGGCATTATCAATCAAGCAAAGCGTATAGCATATTTTGAAAAACCTTCGGAAAAAAGACGCCGCGAAGAAAGCCGGAGGATTAAAAATATTAAAAGAGCTCAAAAATTAGGTATTTCCGGTCTGGCAAGTCCTGCGCGCTCTCAAAAGAATACGTATTCTAAATATTCATCATTTTAGGTATTGACTATCCACGGCAACTTTCGTGCATCGCCCCACAGGAATTCCAAATCATAAAAATGCCGCATATCTCTGTCAAAAAGATGCACGATCACATTACCATAGTCCATGAGTATCCATCGGGCATCGGAGTATCCCTCAATACCTACCCAATGGATACCATAACTATGCAACTTTAATTCTATCTCGCCTGCAATACTCTGCAATTGCCGCTTATTTAAGCCGCTGCAAATAACGAAGAAATCTGCAATAAAGGTCAAATTCTTTACATCAAATATAAGAATATCTTCAGCTTTCTTATCGTCAGCAATTCTAGCGCAAAGGATTGCAATCTCTTTTGAATTTAACGTTTCTATTCCTCCCGAAAATTTATCGCTGCTTTGTGCCAAAATTTTCACCAAAATCTGCCTCGTATTGAACAGGGGGTTTTACTTCTGACAAACTGCTTCCACAATAGTAACAAAATCTTGCGTATCGAGGGTTTACATCAAGACAATTTTCACACCGGTGATATAAAAGCGTGCCACACAGCACACAGAAATTTGCACCTTTTACATGATTGTCGTATTGACAATTTGTATTCGGGCATACTCTGTCATCCCTATCTGTAATTATCGTATCAGACATAACTATCTCCCGTTTTTAAAGGGTTTTTTCGAAATTGGACACAACCCTGCATGTAAGGGCGAACGACCGTTCGCCCTTACAATACCTCTATGTTTTTTCCCTTTTAGTGAAGGTGCAAAAGGGAGCCTATTTTTGGTGAAAATTTAATGATAATTCCGGCAAAGACAACGGATACGATTGACATAAGTTTCAGCAGGATGTTCAAAGAAGGGCCGGATGTATCTTTGAAGGGGTCTCCTACCGTATCACCCACGACAGCGGCCTTGTGTGCCGGAGAACCCTTTCCTCCAAGCACGCCACTCTCGATATACTTTTTTGCATTATCCCACGCCCCGCCTGCATTGGCCATAAAGACCGCCAGCAAAAACCCAGTGGTTAAACTGCCTGCTAAAAGCCCTACGACACCTGGTACGCCCAGGATTAAACCCGTCACGATAGGCACCAATAAGGCCAGGAGAGAAGGAACGAACATTTCTCGTTGTGCCCCTTTCGTACTAATCGCCACACACGCAGCATAATCGGGTTTTCCTGTTCCATCCATAATTCCCGCAATTTCTCTAAATTGCCTCCTGACTTCTTCTACCATGCTTCCTGCAGCACGACCTACAGCTTTCATTGTCATAGCACTGAAGACAAACGATGCAAGACCTCCTATGAACAGGCCTATCAGCACCTTTGGATTAATCAAGGTGATATCCAGGTAATTCATAAGATCTGATAATTTTGCACTGGCTAAATCCATAGAGGTTCCGGCAATTTGAATGACCGTGACTCCCGACTTTTCTAACCCTACTTTTATTTGTTCAACAAATGAGGAAATCAGCGCCATCGCTGTGAGTGCAGCAGAACCAATAGCAAAACCCTTTCCTGTTGCAGCCGTTGTATTTCCTAATGCATCGAGTGCGTCTGTTCTTTCCCTGACATAGGGCTCAAGACCACTCATTTCCGCATTACCACCGGCATTATCGGCAATGGGTCCATAAGCATCCGTTGCCAGTGTTAACCCCAATGTGGAAAGCATACCAACTGCTGCAATGGCAATCCCGTAAAGGCCAAGTGAAATATTTGAGAAACCACCCGCAAAGGCATAGCTTAATAAGATCGCTGCGGAAATAGTAATGACAGGGATGATCGTAGACATCATGCCCGTGGCAATACCATCAATAATTACCGTTGCAGGACCTGTCTTTGCATGTGCAGCAATACCCTTTGTTGGTGAGTAATTGGAAGAGGTATAGTATTCTGTACCCTTACCGATGATAACCCCTGCTATCAATCCTGTTACGATCGAGCCCCAGACACCAAAATTTTGAGGCAACATATACTTGATAACCACGGCTGAGGAAATTAATATCAGGATTGAACTAAGGTTGATTCCTTTTCCCAATGCCTTCAGGAGTTCTTTTTGGGATGCCTCTTCCTTTGTTTTAACCGCGTAAATTCCTATAATGGAAAGGAAGATACCTAGCCCTGCCAAAATCATAGGCACAACCATTCCGGCGATACCAAGACCGGCGGTTACACCCAACGCCGCACAGGCCAGCATGGAATTATAATACGATTCATACAAGTCTGCGCCCATACCCGCTACGTCACCGACGTTGTCTCCAACGTTATCTGCAATGGTAGCAGGATTTCTTGGATCGTCTTCGGGAATGCCCGCCTCTACTTTACCCACCAAATCAGCCCCCACATCGGCAGCCTTTGTAAATATCCCACCGCCAACCCTTGCAAACAAGGCCTGGGAGCTGGCACCAATGCCAAAGCACGGTAGCATCATGGCCATATCAAGCAGGGAAACGTTTGTAAATTTACGGAACACAAAAAACCATAAAGAAATGTCTAAAAGTCCCACGCCTACCACGATTAACCCCATTACAGCACCGCTTCTGAATGCAACCTGGAGCCCCTGATTCAGGGATTTCCGTGCACCTTCTGCGGTCCTTGAACTCGCACTAGTGGCTGTCTTCATTCCCAGGAAACCAGCAAGTCCGGACAAGAAACCACTGGATAGGAATGCAAAAGGAACTACTTTAGACTGGGCGTGTAATCCAAAGGAGATCAATAGCAGCACAAGAAAAGCACCGACAAAGAATATACTTACCACTTTGTATTGTTGTTTCAAATAGGCGTAAGCACCTTCCCTGACGTGCCCGGCGATCGATTTCATTTTGTCATTACCTTCGGGCGCCCTCATGACCTCCTTATAGAATTTTCTGGCATAAAAAAGAGCGCACAGTGCGCCAACCGGTGCAATCCACCACAATCTAGGTATTGTATGAGATGTCTCTCCCGTTACCGTATGCGCTGGACCTTCCAATTCAAACAAAGGACTTTCCTTTTGAGTGGATTCTCCCAGCTCGAACATGGGTTTTTCCCCACTCGTCTTTGGCGCAGGCTGCGCCTGGACGTTGCGAGAAAATAACCCCGACCGTGATACCCCAACAATCAAGGTCGTTAGCATTAAGAGTATCATAACAATGCTAAGACGGTTATTTCTAAAAATGAGTTTACGCAAAAATCTATCCATCAACTTACATCATTCTCCTTTCTGTTTTCTGTTTCTGTTTTCTAACGACTTCGTTGCATTTATTAAAACATTGCATATAATTTTACTTCCACTCGTCTTCCTTCGGGAAACGGTGTAATTGCAAAGATTCCCTTTTCTTCTCGATCATACTGATAAATTCTCTTACCTGCGTTGAAGTATCCTCCGGATGATTGGCACGATACGCTTCCCATTCCTTCATGGCCGACTCTGTATAGTAGAGTGCCCTATCAAAACTCCCTTCCTTTTCAGCACACAGCGCCGCATGCCATAAGGCGTGACAAACTGTTCTTTCTATGGCCAGAATATTATGCAATTTAGGGGCATGTAAAAGAGACTGCCTTAACCAGTAGAGTGACGCCTCGTAATTGTCTTCTCCCTCATCTTTCTTTAATTGTTCCCTGTAATAAGGCGCATATTTAAAAAAACGCTGATCGAATAGATGCAAATACATATATCCCAACTCAAAGAAAAGATCGCCATTGTCGGGATTTTTTATAGCCCCTTTCTTTGCAAAGTTTAATCCCGTATATATCCATTTCCACTTGTTCTGTGGTGCATCCCAGTCATTGGCAATGTTATATGCCATATTCCATGATTGAAAAATCCAAACTGCCGGAAAGTTCGGTTGTAACTTAGCGATAAGATTGTTTATGGTTAATAGCTCGTAATATTTTTTTTCTTCGTATCGGGCAATGGCCCTTGCCCAGAGAAAATCTACTGCAATCCCCCTAAATCCCCCCAGGAGAAGCAGGGGAATACTTTCAGTCGGGTCATAGCGTGATACGTCGGTTTCCGGTGTATTGCGGAACGAAACAATCCATGTATGTATAAAAAAAATACCACACAGTACTATAAATAAAAAAACAATCCTCTTCCGGTGTCCCAATGTTTTAGAAAAACTCTCTTTTTTTAAATATGATAGCGGATATAAAGAGGCAAATACCTGCATATATGGCGGTATATCCGAAAGAAACCCCAACAGTTTCTAAAGGGATATCTATGCCTTTCAGGAGAAATTTCAAACTGTCAAACCTTTTAAAATCAGGCAAAACAAACGAAATCCATTCCAGGGGCTTTTTTAGAAGATAATCCATATAGACCAGAAGTATATTGGGTTTTTTAAGCATAGCCGGCAAGACATGTTCATGCGCATCGTGACACTGAATGAGCAAAGAGAAATCCTTAATATATTCTAATATATGTCCACACAAGAAAACAACGAAAGCAGATACTATACTAACGGGTGCAGACAGATAGGTAGATCCCATTACAGCAATGACTACTATCAACAAAAATTTCAAAAAGGTTATAACGACGGCCTTTGCATAATTTGACACAAAACCTTTTTGTATCAAAAACATCCTAACATCCTTCTGTGTTACACCAATATAATCAGTTGGGTGTACAGGGAAAACCGTGATATATATGATACTATTTTCCTGAACACTTTCAGTGTCTATCTTTACTATGAATGGCTTGTCTGCCCTTGCCGGTAAAACTTCGGTTTTCGACCAGCGGAGATTCGTGTCCTCTACCCCCACAACTAACGGGATCGTGTCAACAAACCCCCGACTACTTTCTATCTTTGGGCGAAACTCTGCTTCAAAGGCGGAATTGCTTGCGGGGTTTTTCCGGAGATCGGAAAAGGTCCATCGCGCAATCCCGGCCCTTCCCCCCTCAATCCATGCAATTCCTTCGCGTGTGTGGTGCAATTTGCCCTGAATATCAAACTGTGACGCTGTAAACTCGGTACGTGCCTTTACTATGCCTCTATATTCTTCCGGTAAATTCGACGCAAGATATTGAATTGCAGCCATGTTTAACAGACTCAAAATTGCCAGCAGAATTGCAGATAACAAGGCAAAACCCAGCATTTTACCCAGAACAACTTTCAGCCTTGATATAGGTTTTGATAAAATACCGTAGATCGTCCTGTCTTCTATTTCGTGGGGCAATGATGTGGCAGAAAGAAAAATAACTCCTGTTACACACAAAAGCACCACGACCTGGAAAAACACTACCAGCATCATCTTTACCCTTGCATCCGGCTCATCGGTCGTTGGGATAAGGGGCAAAATCAGCATGACCAGGAAGCCAAGTCCAATCAGGACGTGGAGTGTTTTCTTTCGAAGTGCCTCACGAAGGGTATTCATGGCAATGGTTAATGTCATTGTCCTGTAAGGAAAAAGAACCGTTTATCAGCGATGTTGAATGATATTTATAAATAATTCTTCCAGCGTAGAGGAGGGATGATTGATAGATACCACATCGCCATTTTTCCTCTCAATAAAAGACTTCACTGCCTGAATGTCAGGCTCTGAAAGATTCTTTACCATAAATTCTATGACATCTCTTTGAGAAAGCAATTCTTTAACGCCACCTATTACCTGCAAAACACCCTTGTTAAGAATGGCGATCCGATCGCAAATATCTTGCACATCGGCTAACAAGTGTGAGCTGAGGACAACGGTTTTTCCCTGTCGTTTAAATTCGAGTATCAGGTCTTTCATCTCACGACTCCCGATAGGATCCAGACCGCTTGTAGGCTCATCCAATATTACTAACTCCGGGTCGTTTATAATGGCCTGCGCCAGCCCAATTCTTCGTAACATCCCTTTTGAATATTGGTTTAAGGGCCGTTTGCGATAGGAAACCAACCCCACATCCCGGACCAAGGTATCAATCCGTCTTTTTCTTTCTTTTTTTGGAATATCAAAGAGCTTTGCGTAAAAATCCAGAATTTCTTCTGCATTAAGGAATTTATATAAATACGACTCCTCCGGGAGAAAACCTATTTTCCTTTTAACCGTTAAATCGCCGGAAGGATACCCCAGCAACCAGGATTTGCCACTGGTGGGGAAGAGGAGACCGAGCAATAATTTTACTGTGGTTGTTTTACCCGAACCATTGGGACCAAGTAATCCAAAGATTTCTCCTCTCTCGATAGTTAGATTAAGATTTGTTAAAGCTGAGGAACTTTTGCGTCTCCAGAAATCCCTGTAGATCTTGGTAAGTCCTTCTGTTTTAACTGCGAAACTATCCAAAATAGTTTTAATCTTCCCACCTTAATAACATATTCATAATTTATTAAAAGTATGGAATAAATTTTTACCAATTTAATCAAAATTATGAGATAAGTCAAACAATATTTGAGGATGAAAACACATCTAACAATATTGTTGGGGCGGGAGGCGCTATAGCCTTTTTATGAACGTAACTATTCAGCGAAACTGACGGCGACAGAGAATATTTTTCAGAATAGTTAGGAGCCAATAGGGAAAACGGGCAGACGGGAAAATCCCGAAGGGATGATATGATTATAGAAAAAAACGCATCACAATATTCAACCCCGTAGGGGTGAAATATCGAGAAAATAATAATACCATGCCACCCCTACGGGGTTAACCATACTTGCATAACGATATGCTATAATAATGACATCCCTTCGGGATTACATAATCAATATTTTGTTCACTCATAGTGATTGTGAGCGAAAGTGCGCTGAATAGTTACTTATGAACTTGAATAGGAAGGGTCAGGAATGAGGTTCTAGCCGGAAGTGAAGAAATTACTCCTATGGCTAAACAAATGCTTGAAGCTCAAGAAATTATAGTATATAATAAATATTTATATGTTTGAAAACTGCCTTTAAATAAATCACTCCTGCCTGTTCCCAAACAGGAGTTTAGGAGCGAGCAGTTGAAAGATGTATTTCAATGTATAGGAATTTCAATCTTTCGTAATTCCCCTCTAGAAAGAGGGGATTAAGGGGTGTGTACATAATGCCATAACACACCCCTGGCCCCTCTTTTTAGAGGGGAGATTTAAAGTCGTTGCCAAAGGCAACCTAATTAATTACAAATTTTAAAAGTTATTGTTGCCTTCTCCACAAAAAATACCTAACTAAGAATTAACGTTTGATACAATGCAAAAAGAACCGTCATGTCCCGATCACAAAAATATCTGGTTGCATGGGTAAACATGAAAAATAGTCTGCCGTGTTGGCATTTATTCATCATTCGAATATTCATCTGTATAACCGCGCTCATTACTCTTTCGTGTTCTACTACACAAAAACCGACAGAAACAAGAGAAACACCTGAAGCAGATACTTCCGCTACAAGCCAGGAAAAAGAACTCGTGGTATCTGAATTTATTTTAGGTGTAGGTGACGAGATAGAATTAACAGTATACCGACATGATGACCTTAATAAAAAAGTACGCATTCCACCCGACGGTACAAACACCTTTCCCCTCATTGGTAAAATACAGACGAAGGGGACGAGCATACATCAGCTTCAAGGGAAAATTAAAGAGTCCCTTTCCACTTATCTCGTAGATCCCCAGATAAGCTTAGAAGTCTCTTCCTTTAAGGGCCAGAAGATATTTATCCTGGGCGAGGTCCATAGTCCTGGAGTTTATCAACTTGAGACACCAACATCCATAATTGAAGCCATCGCTAAAGCAGGCGGATATACCCTGGATGGGAAATATTCCAGCGTCGTGCTCATCCGAAATGGGAACGAGAAACCCGAATTGAAGAGACTTGATTTAAAAAGGGCCTTCGCTTCAGGGGATTTATCCCAGAATGTCTTCGTAAAAAGCGGGGATGTCGTGTATGTCCCACGGACATTTATTTCCGACGTTGATAGATTCTTCAAACATTTTGAGAATATTATCCGGCCACTTGTGATAATGGAACAAGGCATTTTATTGGGTAAACGGATTGATGAAGAGGTCTTCTCAGGACAACAAACGGTTGGGCGGACACAAATTGTAATTACACCACCTTAGAGTCAATTATTGTAACATCTAATTTATTTACTCCTATCAAAACACTGCTCGTCATGGAAGGTATACTATGCAATCATTTCAATTCTCCGTTTTAAAACCTCCTTGTTTGCCAAACCCATCTATCGCAACAGCCGCCAGCTGAGCCGCGTGAATCGGGGTAGTGGACCTGGAATTGGGAAAGAAAAAACGTTGAGTAGTTAATCTTGCATTATTACAGAATCTAACGGGGTATGCTGCGGCAAACATCAATTAATGATAGATAACAAACTGATACGAAATACTGGATTTGTTTTTGTCGCCGGGATAGTGAACAAACTATTTTCTTTAGTTGCCATAGCTTACACTGCCAGAGTTCTTGGGAAAGCAGATTTTGGTTTTTACACCCTAATAGGAACATTCACATTTTTGTTTTCATACTTTGGAAACTTTGGTATAGGCCCAATGACTATCAAGGAAATATCAAGAAACAAAACAAAGGTACACGAGTTATTTAACCATATAATTTCTCTCAGGTTGTGCCTTATTGTCTTCTCATTTCCGATTCTTATATTAATCGTGAACCTTTTGGATTACAGAGAAGATATTAAATACCTTATCTTAATAGCTGGATTTTCTTCATTATTTTCTACCTTTTCTGACTCTTTTAATACTTTGTATATAGCTTTTGAAAGATTTAAAGTGCCTTCTCTTATATCTGTTTTAATATCCTTTTTGAGTAGTATTTCCAACATCCTTATTCTTTATTTCGGTTATGGATTAAAGGGTATAGTTATGATTTCGTTTATAGGCGCTTTATTGGGAGCTGTGGTTTCTGGCCTCTGGGTAAGACAAAGGTTCTTTAAATACAAATTTGCTTTTAATTTCCATATCTGGAAAGATTTAATATACCGGTCATTACCATTTTCCATTGTAACATTTTTACAACAAGGCAGAATGTATTTAAACATACTTTTCCTTTCCAAACTTCCTGGTCCATTACCCGGGGAGGTAGCTATTGGATATTATTATCCCGCATCTTCGCTGTGTCAGGTGGCTTTGATGTTGTCTAACAGTTTTAGGCAGGCAGCCCTTCCCACCATGGCTTCAAACGCATCGGATATTAAAATTATACAGAGAATTATAAACAAATCCACGAAGGTACTTCTCTTTATCGTAATTTTACCATTAATTATATTTACTACATTTTTCCCAGAAAAGATTATTACCATTATCTATGGCAATGAATATCTTCCTTCTGCCAGTACCTTAACCATACTTGGATGGGCTTATGCCTTTATGATTTTTAATACACCCGTAACGGTAGCTCTTTTTGCAGTTGAAGAGATAAGAGGGTTTATTCCTTGGGCAATATTGCTTTTTTGTATAAACATTGCCCTTATCGTGCCTCTCATTCTCAATTACAGCTTCTTGGGTGTTGCAATAGCCTTTCTGATTTCTGGAATTATTGACACTGTTGTAAGAAACTACCTCTTACGGACCTTTTTGGGTATTAAAAATCTAAAAATCGGAGATGTGGATAAAGAAAATATTTATTGAATTCATTTTTATTATATTATATATTATTTAATTTGTAGTCTTATTGCATATACCCAGTAACTGCCCACTGACATGCAATATTATTTATTATAGTGTTATACCCTTAGACAAATACAACAAACTTATTGCGTAACTATCGCTGGAAACAGTAGTTCAATTAACACTTTCTTCAAGCAGGAGATGTTGCTAGTTTAAAGTTAGTAAAGGTTGCAGCTTTTCCACCAGAGGTTCCATCTTGGTTCTCACACGGCAGCATTGTTCCGATAAAGACCAAAAATATATCCCATGCGTTTATCCGTCAGACAAAAACGATAAAAAAGCCAGAATACTGACTCGAAAATAAGGCGCAACAAAAAGTGTAAGTATAGATATACCAATATGATATAGCTAGAAAGCCCATTTTCATCGTTTCAGGGTGTTACCTTTGGTAACATGGCGACTGGTAAGTAAAATCTGAAGCCTTTTCGAAATCTTTATAAAACGTAGCATACTTATCCTTGAAG
>JAUQXU010000108.1 GCA_030837935.1 Candidatus Brocadia sp. | reverse complement strand
CCAATCTCAATTTCTCCATCGCGGGTACCGTTTCCATTCCCTATCACAAAATGATATCCTAAGCCGTTCTCCCACCCCCTCTTTTCTCTGTGGAATCTGTCAAATTCGGCGGCACTACCGGACGCTGAGGCGCTATGATGGATAACGATGTGCTTCCAATCTCGTACAAAATACCGATCCAGTTGAGTTGCAATATAAGGTTTCATCCTTTTTGGGGGATTCACAGTAGTCATAACACGTTCGCGAGTTTTGAGTGTGGTCATTGGTTTGGTACTTGGCGGTGTATAACAACCAGATACACCAAGAATTGCAAGGAGAGACACGCAAACACATACATTCCTCTGCAAGCGCATGAATATTTTCCTGAATATATTTAACATGAACTAACCACCCGGAACGTCACGGCCTCTCATAAGATTAAAATTCATTTAGTCGCGGATAAATCTTGCTTTAGGTCATCTGCAGCCACATCGCCTTTGCCATATCATAACCAGTTTAGAACGATGCTATAACACTGAACTTGTTTTTCGTTATTGAACTTATACTTATTTTGGATGCGCAAACGCTATGCCTCATTGTTTCAAGATGCTTTAAAGATAATTTATCGACAGTAATACAGGGCATACTCTTTTATATTCGCGATGTATCCAACCGGACACCTTTGAATATCAATTAATTATTTACAAATTATTAAATTTCTTCGTTTATAGAAGTTGATTGGTAAAAATACCCCGTGTGGTTTTTTTATGCTTTCGTAGAAATTTTAAACAAACATCATAGGCCTTCAGCATCTCAAGAACAGAAAAGCAGCACGAACAGATTACAGCCATGTGATAATAAAAAGTATGAAATTAAGGGAATTATGCTAAGGTAAATCTCTTCTCTTTGCTCTTAATAAACCCTTCTTTTATCAATTGAGCAAGATTATTTTTTAGTTTTTCCTGGTCTATTTGAAGTTTTTGCGCAATTTCACATTCGGAAATGTATGATTCGTTGGCAAGGGCTTTAAGAATTTTTCCGCGCACTTGTCTATTGGAACCTTGAAATGGAGGCTGTTTTTGGTAATGAGCGCTTCTTCTGTTTGGATTTTCATACTTCTGCTTCAGCATTACTCCATAATCCATGAGTGCATAATACCACTCCCGGGGATTGGAAGCATCAATGGTCTTTTCTACGAGGGGAAGAATTTCAGCATCCCTGATATGCGTCTTATCATGAAAAAAATTATGGATAAATACCCTACGTATATTTGTCTCAATGAAAACCGCAGGTTTATGAAATGCAAAGGCAGAAATTGAGGATGCGGTCGCTCTGCCGATTCCAGGAAAAGTTATTAACGTTTCTACAGAAGAGGGAAGACTGCCATGAAACTCTTCCGTAACCCGTTGGGCAATCTGTTTCAACGCTATTGCCCGGCGGTTGTACCCCAATCCCTGCCATTCCCTAAACACCGTGCGCAGCGGTGCCCGGGCAAGGGAAGAAAAATCCGGAAATAATTTGATAAACGGCTCATACTTTCCCATAATTCTCTGTACCTGGGTCTGCTGAAGCATAATTTCTGAGACGAGGATATGATAAGGGTTCTGTGTCATTCTCCAGGGAAATTTGCGACCGTGCTCCTGATAGTGTTGATAAATCATTTTTTGAAATTTCTGCACGGCTGCTGTCGTTAAGCTTTTTCCTCTCATTCGTGATTCATTCTTTGAACTGCTATATCTCTGTTTGTATGACTCTGTCATAAATTTCCTCTTCGTAAATCCTGACTCGAAAATAAGGCGCAACAAAAAAAGTGTAAGTATAGATACACCAATATGATATAGCTAGAAAGCCCATTTTCATCGTTTCGGGGTGTTACCTTTGGTAGCATGGCGACTAACCCGAACAAGTCGGAAGAAAAATGTAGGGCAAGGCTTTAGTCTTGCGTTTATTGCTTCGGATTTAGCGGTTTTTGCATGAACAAAACCTTACACAAAAAAAGAAGTTTTTACAAGGGAATACTATTAATGAATTGTACCAAAGGTATAGCATTCATTTCGTAACTCACCTGGAAAAGATAGTTTGAAAATTATCTCTGTATTTTTATGAATTTGTTTATACAATATGGTATATTAAATACACATTATAATCATGATACAAATATAATTATCTATCACATTCTAACAGTACGCTGCTATGGGAAAAAATACCCTGAGGGAAACGGTTTACGCATTTAACAACACCGATACTGTTGCTACCTATGACATTGATATGGATGTCTGGCACCCGAACCGCGTGAAAATGGCATCCATTGTATGTGAAGTATTACCATTTGACCGGAAAGAGAATTTACGGTTCTTAGAGCTGGGGGTAGGTACAGGGTACTTATCTCACAAAATCATCGAAATATTCCCCAATGCAACGATTGTCGCCGTGGATGCGGCCGAACTCATGATAGACAAGGCCAAAGTAAGACTTAAAAACCACCTTGAACAAGTCACATTCCAACTCTCCACTTTTCAGGATTTACCAAACAAAATGAATGCCCTTTCTCATATAGATGCAGTGGTCTCTTCTCTTGCCCTCCACCATTTATACAGGGAAGAAAAAGTTTTGCTCTTTAGGTATATCCACTCGATATTAAAACCGCATGGCTGGTTTGTATGTTGTGATATCTTTAAGGCCAGCGATGCCATCCTTGAAGCCAGATTCCGCCGTCTGCACTATCAGGGCATACAAGAGAGAACACGAAAGCTTAAGCATCAGGAGAAGCCCCTTGATCAAATATCCTCAGAATTGTCAGATAAAGAGAGGAAGGATGGCGATCACCTATTATTCCTTAGTGACGATCTTCAGATCATTACAGAGTCAGGATTCCGTACAGCCGAATGTTTTTGGAAGGAATACCGGGAAGCGGTGTACGGCGGAATAAAATGATTCGTCTGAATAATATCAGCCTTGCCTTCGGCGCTAAGACCATTTTAGACAATGTTTCTTTACACATCCGGCGAAACGACCGGATTGGCTTAATTGGCCCCAATGGCACCGGTAAATCCTCTCTCTTCAGACTTATTTGCAAATTCGTTGAACCCAGCGCCGGCAATCTTATTTTTGCAAAAGACGCCAACATCGGTTATCTTCCTCAGGAAGGTTTTGTCTTCAAAAAAAAGACCGTTTATGAAGAGGCCAGTTCTGCCTTCGAAGACATTCTTCATCTGAAAAGTCAGATCGATAAGATTCATGCCCACCTGGAAGATCCCTCCATACAAGGCGATGACCACCACATACTCCTGGATCAGTACGCACACCTGCAACATCACTTGGAGGTTGTCAACAGCGCTAAGGTTGAGGCAGAAACGGCCAAGGTCTTAAAAGGTATGGGGTTTAAAGAATCTGATTTTGAAAGGAATATTTGTACATTCAGCGGTGGGTGGCAGATGCGGGTGGCCCTTTCCCGCTTGTTACTTCAGGAACCCAATTTACTCCTTTTAGACGAACCAACGAATCACCTGGATATCGATTCCATCTTATGGTTAGAGGAATATCTCAAAGGATTTCAGGGAGGCCTTATTATTATATCACACGATCGGACATTCCTTGACCGCAACATTACCAAGGTTTGGGAATTAGAGAAGGGAAAAATCCATGAGTACTATGGAACGTATTCCTTCTATGAGGTTGAAAAAGAGAAGCGAACGGAATTACAGGTTGCACGACACGTTAACCAGCAGAAAAAGATCAAAGAGGTAGAACGGTTTATTGAACGGTTTAGGGCAAAGAATACCAAGGCCTCCCAGGTACAGAGTCGCATCCTTATGCTCGAAAAGATGGAGAAGGAAGAATTACCAGAAAGCAACACAGAACAGATCAAATTTAGATTCCCCCCGTCGAAACAAAGTGGTGTATCCGTGCTGGATATAAAAGATATTTCCCATAAATATGACGGACGATTGATCTTCCAGGATATTTGTCTTTCGGTTGAACGGGGTGAAAAGGTAGCCCTTCTAGGACAAAACGGATCAGGAAAATCTACTTTATTACGTATCATATCCGGCATTGAGCAACCGCATTCCGGAACTATCAAGATGGGACATAATGTACTCTTTGATTATTTTGCCCAGGAGCATGCAGAAAAACTAAATAGTCAGCATACGCTATTGCAGGAAATCGAGTCCGTAGCCCCATTTCACATGATCCCCCACGTTCGGCACATATTAGGCGCCTTTCTTTTTTCTGGCGACGATGTCTTTAAGACCGTCAATGTCCTGAGCGGTGGTGAAAAATCCCGTCTGTCTCTTGCCAAGATGCTTCTAAAACCGACGAATTTTCTTATTCTGGACGAACCAACAAACCATATCGACATCACCACCAAGAAGATCCTCAAGAATACATTGCTGGATTATGCCGGGAGTCTGTTGATTGTATCCCACGACCGGGACTTTCTTGATGGCTTGGTCTCTAAGGTGTATGAATTAAAAAATAACAAGATCTATGTTCATTTAGGAAGTTTTAAGGATTTTCTTGAAAAGAAGGCGTCTGATTTACATAGAGAAACTACAGAAGTTGAGACGAAGGCATCATCCCCATCGAAATTGGAAGAAAGCGGGTCACAAAAACAGCAGTACTTAGTAAAAAAAGAACAAAATGCAAGGAAACGGAAACTTACAAAAGAAATTCAAAATATAGAAGACATGACCGCTATATTGGAAACACAAAAGAAGGAACTGGACCACATCCTTTTAGATCCAACAATTTATAACAATAAAGAAAAATCTATCGAGATTAATAAGCGGTATAAAAATATTACTCAGGAATTGAACACCCTCTACAGCAAATGGGAAACAGTTCACGCCGAATTGGAATCATTAAATGATAATTGTAGTGGATGACAGAGCTGAATTCCTCACAGAAATATTGCGTCGGAGATATTGAGAAATATGAAGAAATTGCTCGTCACGGGCGCTCGTGGGTTTTTGGGATGGAACATTTGCCAGACGGCAAAAAGAGAGTGGGAAATATTTGGAACTGCATTCTCTCATCATGGAGAAATTGCTGACGTATGTATGACGAAAGTTGATTTAAGAGATTTTGATGCACTAAAGAGACTATTTCAGGAGATACATCCGGATGCAGTGATTCATGCCGCAGCGAAATCCGATCCAAATTTTTGCCAAATCCATCGGACCGAATCACAGGCAATCAATGTCGATGCCTCAATCAATATTGCTGGTCTTTGTGCTGACTACGGCATTCCCTGTGTTTTCACTTCAACCGACTTGGTTTTCAATGGATTAAACGCGCCTTACCGTGAAGGAGATTCCGTTTGCCCTGTTAATTTTTATGGTGAACAGAAGGTATTGGCAGAGGAAGGTATGGTGAAACGCCATCCAATGACTACCATTTGCCGTATGTCTCTGATGTTTGGCATTCCCGGGCCCGACGCCAAAAGCTTCATCCAGCCAATGATAGAAGCGACGAGAGATGGTCGCGAATTGAGACTCTTTGTAGATGAATTTAGAACTCCTGTAAGTGTAAATGCCGCAATATCCGGAATTTTTCTCGCCCTTGAAAAGGTACGTGGCTTACTCCATGTAGGAGGCATTGAACGTATTTCACGTTATGATTTTGGCACGTTGCTTATGAATACCCTTAATATTCGAGAAGCCAGGTTGGTGCCCTGCAGGCAGCAGGATGTGATTATGGCGGCAACACGACCGCCCGACGTGTCACTTGATAGCTCAAAAGCCTTTGCGTTGGGCTTTAAACCATTACCTTTGCCAGAAGAACTCAAGCTGATGTGGGGTATTGTTTGATCATGTGCGAGAAACCATTGACTTCGCCTTGTTCTTCTGCTAGGCTGCACATGTGCAGAAAACACGTGGCAAATAGTTCCCTTAGCCTCTTTGTATTATGATGGTATTTGAAAATCTTCGGGGAATGGATGTAAACGGGGATTTAAGATATCTGGCGGATTAAAACCCAACAATCATTCGCAGAAAACCCTCGCGGGAATCCATGGATTTAACCTATGAACTTTCGGTTTACGAAGGCAGAACATCTGACTTTAAAGAAGGAATTTGAGAAGGTTTTTCATGAAGGCAAGACATTTAAAGACGCTAAGATTGTTCTCTACGTAACAGGAAACGGACTTCAGTATTGCCGTCTGGGGCTGGTCGTAAGCAAGAAAGTAGGAAACGCTGTTCGGCGCAACCGCGCCAAACGACTGTTAAGGGAGGTATACAGGCTGAATAAACACGTATTACGCCCGCACGTCGACATCATTGCCATTCCTCGTCATCCATTTGCATCTGATCTGAAACTGGCAGATGTTGAACATGGATTCAGGAAATTACTACTCCAAATCAACACAGCCTTTGCCCATGACGTATTTCATCAATAATCTCCTACCCGAACAAGTCGAAACGCGTGGCGCGGGCGTTGTCCCCCGCTGGCGGGGAGTTAGGGGGTGGATGTCCCCGGCCAAAATGCCGACCACGCGGGACCGGCGCTACAATTTTTGCTAAAAAATGTTAAAATATTTTTGTTAAGAAAATGCTTAAAAACAAAAAAAATATGAAATTTATCATCGTTAACCTGATTCGAGCCTATCAATTTATTGTCTCGCCTCTTCTGCATCCTTCCTGCCGATATGAACCAACCTGTTCGCAATACATGATCGAGGCAGTTGAAAAGAAGGGCATCCTGAGGGGGGGGTGCCTTGGCATATGGCGTGTATTGAGGTGTCACCCTTTCGGTGGTTCCGGGTATGACCCGGTAAATTAGGGCGACTGATTTTCCTTTTTTGCTAATTCCTCGTATCGTTTAAGTTCAATATCCGCATCCGTCTCCATTCCTTTCTTCCTATATGCAAACTCAAGATTTTTGTGGGTTATCGCCATTGATGAATTAATTTGTATAGATTTCTTTAATTCATCAATCGCTTCATCCAGGAAGCCTTTTTCAGTATAAGCGACGCCCAGGTTGTTGTGAGTAACCGCATCATCTGGTTTTTTGTCGAGGACCTTATTATATTCTTTAATAGCTCCATCAAACTGTTTTCTCTGTGCATAGGTGAACCCTAAAACGTAATGAGCTTCAGAAAAATCGGGTTTTAATTCAACTGCCTTCTCCCAGACAAAAACAGCTGCGTCCTGCATGTTGTTTCTGGCGTATAGTGTACCGAGATTATACAGTGTTTCCGGGTCATTTGGGTAGAATCCCAATACCGTTTTGTATTCTTCAATAGCTTCTTTAAATGACCCCTTTTTGTGATACGCTACGGCAAGATTGTAATGTGCTTCCCTGTTATTGGGTTCCAGCCTTAATGCCTTCTTGTACTCATTGATGGCATCGTCAATCTTACCCTGACTATATAAAGAAACACCTTGACGATTGAAGTCGTCAGGGTCTTTGATACCACAACCTCCAACGGCAATCATGGCGAGGAAAAATAATACAGGGATACAGCGGGGGGTTAAAATAAAGCGCATAAAGATTTTTGTCCTCTATCGTTTGTGTGAAACAATCGGGATTTTTGTACAGTACCTACATTATGTATTCGTATAATACAGGTTTGTTCCTTTTTTCCTTCTCTTACCATCAGGTTCTACAGGCTCACCACGAGCGGTTTACTCCGTATAAACTATAGGGCTTTTTACTTGTTTTGATGTTTTTCGTTTTCCTGTGATTCTATCAGTATTTTTAAGTCATTCAAGGAAATTTACTTCTTGTATGTTTTTGCTTGTTTTGATATGTTTCTATGATTAGGTACGACGGGAGTACGACATGAAAAACTGATCATCAACGATGCTTAAGTTTGAAAAAACTTCTCCCCCTGGTGAAGGTTGTCAAAGAAGAGAGGTTTTTATCCCGCGAGCCAATAGACATGCAAATGCTTCAGGATTTAAAGAATGCCAATAATGTCCAGGAAGAACCGCAAACACAAGAACCCGTTCCTTGTCCTGAGCATAACGATAATACTGTGGTAGATATCGAACCGGAAGAAGATAAAGAACCAGGTGATTTAATGAGGGATTCCGGACTAAGCAAGAAATATCGATTACAGAAATTAAAGCGATGTATAGACCATCCCGACCCAAGTGTAGCATTAAAGGCCTTAGACCAGTCGTGGAAGCTTGATGGAAGTTATCACGATAGTAACAAGTATGCTGTTAATATGACTGCGTACAATCTTACTGCTATCATAGAGAAAATATGGGATAGTATGTCGGGCGAAGCGGGCAGAAAGAGGTTTGTAGAACTTTTAAATTCGCCACAAGAAGGTGAAATAACAATAAAATAGTTAGTATCTTATAAATAATATTTTGACAATTTGAGCAAAAATAATTTATTAACATTGAACAGCGAGTTGAGGAATAATTACGAGTTCTTTGAGTTTCAGGCCAGGTGAAATTACTTTACGCCCAAGAGTTGTCAGGTAGTACTTGTATGAATGAGTAATTTTCTGATTAACCCATGGACTCTCAGCCGCTTCAGGATACGACACATTTGGCTTGTGGTTTTTCTCCCTAAGTTTCGTTCGGATGTTTTTGTTTTGAAAGCCGCGAATATTGTACTCACCACGTGCAATGGTCAGGAATATCTGCTGGTCTTCATCGTTGAAGAAGTTAAATCCTTTGTACGTATGATTTTTATCAGTTACGTTCTTTGAAATCTTGTTCAGATTCACGCTCTTCACACGGTTGTCATCGAAGGTAGAGATGAATTCCAGATACCGATGACTGGCACGGGACAATATGTCTTGCAACGGAACAAGACTATAAATGCCTTTTTTCACATGAGCGACCTTCGTTTTCATATGTTCCATCACGATGTTCTACCTTGCGGTAGTGTTCAAAAAAGGAAACATCGTACGTTGTGGTTTCTATCCGCAGGATGATACCAAATTTGTCATATAATTTCACTGAAGCAGGACCCATGACATGTTTGATGCGTGCGCCTTCAATGCGGGCATTAAATCTGTTGCCCATATCATCCTGATAATTACCATGAAGTTTCTTCCCCATATTTGCAACTGTGATGCTAACCAATTATGACCGTTACAATAGATTTGAAGCCGGAAGGGAACCCATGTCGATACACGGACATAGCATAGTCCGAGAACTTCATGAATAAAGTAAAAGTAGGTAGGGGTAGGGAAGGCTTTCGCCTCCCCTACCCCTACCCCTACCCCTACCCCTATCACTGTTATAACAAGTTGCCGAAGGCCTAAATAGTAAAACAGTTTTTAGGTTTTACTCTCCGTTTCTCCACTCTCTCCCTTTCTCCTTTCTTACGCGATTTTTTTGCTTGACATAAATATAGTTACCTTAGATGTTTAAACCAACATTTTTGCAGAAAGGCTTTTTTGTTTTAGGAGGGAAGACATGTACAATGCAAAAAGAGGTATAGAAAGGCTTTTTTGGGATTATTATCCCCTGCTTTTATCTTTATTGATAATTCAACCCACTCTATGCGGAGGGGAAATGGCCAAAAAATCCAGAGACGAATTGAAGGCGAAAAGGGATTTTATCCTCACGACAAATGATAGACTTCTCTCTCAGGGCAAAGAATGCTTCATTAAAGGAGATAATGGTTATTGAGTTAGCTCAGCAAAGCAAATAGCCTGAGAGTTAACACAGGCAGTAACTAATCTATCAAAGAGCTGAAGCTCCCATTTTCTGCGATTAAACCGATAACAAAATTCATCAAGATATGCTTGTAAATGTTTTTTTCCCGAATCTATGGAAAGTTCCCATGATAAATGATTTGGCGTTAGAGATCAAAATGTGGGTCCATTTCAGTACTTCATGTGCCTTTTTACCTTTAACAATTTCTTGCTGGTGATTATGTCCACTTTTGCTAACAATAGTATAGACAGGCAAACCATCGGTCTTAACCGTCTGGTTTTCTCTGATATCCGCTTTTATCAAGTGTTCAACGGTTACACCATCAACCTTATCTATAACAGTCATTTTGGCAAAGCTAACGGCATCGCCATGGATAGATGCTTCAACAATTACAGCTGTTTTCGAAGTACCACGACCGCGCTTACTACTTCCCTTTGTGGCACTGCCAAAGAAAGAGTCATTGATCTCAACAATCTCAGCCAAGTGATAGGTAGAATCACGATTCTTCATCGCCCCTCTGTGTCAATAATAGTTGGACACTTTACCCCATATAGTTTAGTGTAGGGCGTAAAGGAGAAAAACTATGAAAAATAGTAGTGCAATAAGTCTGAAAACAAATAACACGCCAGGGGAAACGGAAGGAGCCCGTAGGGCGACTGGAGTTTCCCCTGGCGGCGCAATTCAAAGCGATCATTTTCCTGACCCCGAGGTAACCGAGAAGGCTGTTCGGAGGAAATT
>JAUQXU010000107.1 GCA_030837935.1 Candidatus Brocadia sp. | reverse complement strand
CTGAACGGTTCAAAGGAAAATTACCTAAACCTCCAAGCTTGCCTGTGGCTGCCTGGATTAATCAACCTAAACAGGAATTGTCCTGTGGGGAAATACACTAAACTCATTAATAAAGTGTCTAATTTTCATTGACACATTCCGAAATATTGAGTTTCGTTCCTCAACACTTGTACTTATTAGATTTCATAAAAGGAGATACGATGATAAAAAACATCTCTCTCAAAGTAGTTAATGAAATCGAGCAAGTTGTTTGCAATTACACAATTGGATGGGCAAATGAGGAAGCTATTAAAAAGATCAACATTCTATTAAATAAAATTCAAAATCCACTTTGGTCAGACAAAATTTCTTTTATCAGTGAATATACTAAAATTCTTTTTAGTGCAAGAAAGCATGAGAAATATGGTGGTGCAGAAAAAGTTAGATCATTAATCTTAAATAGTTGCGCTAGTTTAGAAGATTTAATATCAAGGCAAGATAAAGAAAAAGCTTTATAAAGTGAGCATGAAATTTATATACAGTCACACATGCCTAATAGTGAAAATGACAGAAAAGAAGATATAGAAGAGCTTATTGCCATTGGATCAGACATTGCAGGAGGAGCGGCAGGTGGAGCTATCGGATTCTTCACTGCAGGTTCTGTAGGTGCTGTTCTTGGTGGAATAACAGGTCCTTTATTATCTTTTACATTTCGCCGCTTGGCTAATGAAATAAAACATCGGCTACTAGGAAAACGAGAAGAGGTAAGGATCGGAGCTACCATTGCATTTGCAGCTAAAAAAATCCAGGAGAATATAGCAAATGGCCTGCAAGTTCGACAAGATGGTTTTTTCCAAAGGCAACATACTGAACGTGCTGCGGCTGAAGAGATTTTAGAAGGAGTATTACTTGCTGCACAAAGGGAACACCAAGAAAAAAAACTGTTGTTTTACGGAAACCTTGTGGCAAATATAGCTTTTCACCCTGAGATTGACAGGGCAGAGGCAAATCTCTTAATTAGACTTGGAGAGCAAGTTTCATATCGTCAAATGTGTTTGTTGGCATTATTTATGCGCCTTGATACTTCCAACCTCAGACAAGAGGATTATCGAAGCAATGGAAATGTCGGTACTGCTAGAGTTGCTTTACTTCAAGAAATTTATGCTTTGTACCTGCAGGGTATGTTAAATGCATCAGGTGTGGCGCTACTGAGTCTGGCTGATATTAAACCTAGCAAAATAAAAATACAAGGAACGGGTACTACACTTTATGAATTAATGGAGTTATGGAAAGTGGATATGCAAGATATTGTTGGAATCATTGAGTTATTACGATAGCCCTGTTGGGTAGGACATGAACGAAACCCAACACCAACCATCGCAGCATTATACTCGTTCCCAAACTCTGTTTGGGAACGAGTACAACCACGACAAGGCCATTATCCAGCGGTAGATTGACGCATTGATCGTCAGATTGACCAGTTGGTGTATGAACTGTATGGCTTGACGGAGGAGGAAATCAAAATTGTGGAAGAAGGTAAATTATAAATCATCAAAAGAATTATGGAGTCGGTTCGATAGTTAATAACGAGTTGTAAATTGTTAGAAATTATTAAAATGAGTAGATTCGATTAAAGGAATACGAAGTTATGATAGAAGTTTTTAATAACTATTCTAATTTTGCAGTAGCTCTCTTTACGTTGTTATTAGTACTTGTAACAATAGTTTATGCAGTATTTACAAGACAAATGGTAAAAGAAATGCAAGTAACACGTCAAGCAGATTTGCGTCCATATCTCATCATAGACGCAATCGTAATCGGACAAATGTTTTATCTTGTTATTAAGAATAATGGCAAAACTGCCGCCGAAAGAGTTGGCTTTAAGTTTGATAGAAGTATAGAAAACATGTGGAAGAAAAAAATAGAAGAATTACCACTTTTTAAGGAGGGTATAACTTTTTTCCCTCCGGGCAAAGAATTTGTAGTTACTCTTGGGCCCACGTATTTGTTCCTTAGTAACAAAAAGGAAGAAATAAAATATCCGTCAAACTTTACAATTATTGTTAAATACTTTTATTTCAACAAAATTAAAACTACAGAATCAACTGCAATAAACCTTGAAGAATATATGGACACCAGAGCCTATCCGAATGAAATAATAAAATCGTTGGAAACGTTGGATGGAACTTTAAGAAAGGGATTGGAATCCATTGCTAAGAGTGCTGAAAAATTGTCAAAGATTGAAGCAATTGCAAGTCCTTCTGGATTGGATATATCACATAGTACAGTGTACCGGATTTTAGAAATCTTTAATGAAGATGCCAAACACAAGATTAGACTTAATCTAAACCTTGCCACTCTTTCCGAGTTACTAGATTTTCTTGAAATTGAGACAAAAACACTAGAGAAGATTTTGGAAAGAAGATATGAAAAAGGGTATTTCGAATCGTTCGATGAACTCAAAGATGTAGAAGGCATGACAGATGAATTACTTAAAAAACTAGAAAAACAAACTTTTATATGTAATCCCCATTTTTAAATATAGGGTGAAGCCTCTCTTAACTGGGTTCAAGTTTGCAACTTGAACCTGATAATTTGATTCATCCGTCAGTTTATGTAAGTTGGGTAGAGCGTGAGCGAAACCCAACACCAATCATAGCATTTACAGAAATGTTGGGTTTCGTTCCTTAACCCCACCTTATACAAAATTATTACTTTTAAAAGGGGATTTGCTTTGAAATTCTTGGCAGATGTAAATATAGAGAAATCAATAGTGGATGAATTGAGAATCTTGGGATATGATATAAAGTGGATAGCCGAAGATAACCCATACTTAGATGATTTGAGTATTTTTATAATAGCACAGCATGAAAATCGTATTCTTTTGACCAACGACAAAGACTTTGGAGAGATTGTATTTAGGCAGAAATTAATCCCTTCTGGAATTATCCTTTTCAGAATTAAGGGACAAGATACAAAAGAAAAGGTAAAATTGCTCAAAAAACTTTTGACATCTCATGGTAATAAAATAGTAAAACATTTTACTGTTATCACGAAACATAAGTTTAGATTTATACACGTATAAATCTTTTCAGGAGAAATCTAAGATGAAAGAAAGATTATTAAACAGGATAGAAATAAACCCGCAAATAATGTTTGGCAAGCCCGTGATAAAAGGAACCAGGTTGACTGTAGAAATAATTTTAGAAAAACTTGCCTATGGAGAATCAGAAGAAGGATTATTAAAAGAATATCCTTTTTTGAAGAAAGAGGATATAAAAGCCGCACTTCTCTACGCCGCTAAAACATTATCGCTCGAAGAAATTTTTCAGGTATAAACAGTGAAAATGCAATCTTTACAATCTTGACTTGAAGAAGTTAAGCAGGCTTGGTTAAGCGAGAAGACAGGGGTGGCATGGACAAACTTTGTTTGTCCGTGTCTATTAGATCGCATATGAACAAAGAAAGATTATTAAGCAGGATAGAGAAACCTTAGACACCAAACAAAAAGCCCCAATATCCTTTTACCGATATTGGGGCTTTCATGTCGCAATTATAACGATACGTTAAATGACTACTCCATATTTTTATACACCATAAACTCTTGCAATTGATTATCCTTTAAAATATAAGAGAGCGCTTTTTAATAAACTTATAATTTGACGACGTTTGTGGCTTTGTAGCCCTTCTGGGCCTGTATGACCTCGAACTCGACCTTATCTCCCTCTGCAAGGGTTCTAAACCCCTCACCCTGGATTGAGGTTTGATGTACAAAAACATCCTGACCGTTATCCTGGGAGATAAAACCAAATCCTTTCTTGTCATTGAACCACTTCACGGTTCCATTTGCCATTCTTAAATCACCCCCTCTCACATGAAAAAATATAAAACAAAAAAGGCCACGAGGTTGTAAACCTTGTAGCCTTACTATAACACCAAAACATAATATGACTTTAACATACAACCAAACAACATAGTAGAATAGTATCAAACATTGTGCAACAAAGCAAAGAAAAATAAAAAAGTTTTGTTGTTCCCTAAGACATTCAACGGCAGCCCTACTTGATGAATTTGGGTTGCATTTTGATGAAAATGTTGTAGAATTCATCCTAAGTTCTTTTAAAAATTATAATTTACAATTTTCGGGAGGGGCATCCCTGTATGAGAACGGTAATTACGGGTGGGGCGGGATTTATCGGTTCACATTTGTGCGATTATTTGATAAATAAGGGACATGAAGTTGTATGTATCGATAATTTGTTGACGGGTAAGATGGATAATGTGGTCCATTTAATGGGAAATAGTCAATTCCGCTTTATGAAGCACAACGTAAGCGATTACATCTATGTAGACGGACATGTGGATAATGTATTGCATTTTGCATCACCAGCCAGCCCCTCTGATTATCTGGAATTTCCTATACAAACCTTAAAGGTTGGTTCCCTGGGCACTTTAAACAGCCTGGGATTGGCCAAAGCAAAGAAGGCAAAGTTCCTTTTGGCATCCACTTCTGAGGTATACGGAGATCCACAAGTCCATCCTCAGCGGGAAGATTATTGGGGTCATGTAAATCCTGTGGGTCCCCGGGGTGTTTATGACGAGGCAAAAAGGTTTGCAGAAGCAATGACCATGGCATATCACCGATACCATCATATAGACACCAGGATAGTAAGAATATTCAATACCTATGGGCCGAGAATGCGTGTCAAAGACGGCCGTGCGCTGCCTAACTTTATGTGCCAGGCGCTCAGGGGCGATGATATTACGATTTTCGGGAACGGTTTACAAACCAGAAGTTTTTGCTATGTCTCTGATCTTGTAGAAGGTATCTATCGGCTGCTCCTTTCACATGAGCATGATCCCGTAAATATCGGAAATCCTGAAGAGATAACCATAGACCAGTTGGCAAAGGAGATACTTGCCCTTACGGGCAGCAAAAGCGAAATTGTATTTAAACCCATTCCCGTTGATGACCCGAAGATTCGGCAACCCGACATCTCCAGGGCAAAGAGTATTTTGGGCTGGGAACCAAAAGTTGTACGGGCAGAGGGATTGCGTAAGACTCTGACGTATTTTAAAGACGTGTTAAGTTCCGGTGGAAAAACTATATGAAAAGGGTGGTCTGTGTCTTTGGCAGCCCCCGCCCTGATGGGAATTCCGATATATTGCTCAATCAGGCCATAAAAGGAGCTGAGACGGGCGGTGGTGTTATTGAAAAGATTGTAATCCGGGATTTACACATTGCGCCATGTAATTCTTGCAATGGCTGTTTTGAAAAAGGGGTGTGTGTCATTGATGATGATATGCAAAAAATTTACTCCAGGTTTGTGGATGCTGACGTCATTATTGTGGTATCTCCCATCTATTTTATGGGTGTGAGTGCACAATTAAAGGCGCTTATTGACCGTTGCCAGGCCTTTTGGGCCAGGAAATATATTTTACATCTGCCTATCAGGAAAGATGCAAGCGTTGCTCGTGGGTTTTTTATCGCAACTGCAGCGCGCAGCAATGGAGAAGAATTATTTACTGGTGCGGTAAAAACGATGAAGTCTTTTTTTCATGTGTTAGATACAAAATACATGGGGGATATATTGTGTGCCGGGCTCGAAGAAAAAGGTGTTGTATACAAGAAGCAAGAAATATTACAACAGGCATTTAATGCCGGCAAACAGTTACTTCACAGGAATTCGGAGTAATAGGTCTATGAAAAAAGGAACAATGACAGAAAAAGCTGAAGAGAAACAATACCGTTGTCCAGGTGAGTCTTACACAATTAGCGATTCTGTGTGCAGGGGAAGACAACGGGTAAATTATCCCAAGTGTAATGTATGTCTGGAGAAGGTTGAGCCAGGAAGTTTCAACCAATCGCATGCAGAATCCAAACTATCGGTAAACATATTTAAGAGTTATGATATCCGTGGAAAATATCCCTCAGAGCTCAACGATGCGATGGCCCATAAGATCGGAACATCCATAGCCCTGTTTTTCAGGGAAAAAAATCCTGGTGTGAAAAATATCGTTGTGGGGAGGGATATGAGACTTTCTTCAAAATCGCTCGCCAATGCCTTGATAGAAGGTTTATGTACCGCCGGACTCAACGTCATTAATGTGGGTGTCGTATCATCGGAAATGACTTATTTTGCCGTGGGCCATTACAAGTATGACGGAGGGGTAATGGTTACGGCTTCTCATAACCCAGCTGAATATAATGGGTTTAAAATATGCAGGGAACAGGTCATTCCAGTCAGTTTCGAGACAGGGATAGACCGCATTTCAAAACTGACGAGGCAGTATCATCCTCTGCGCGGGGAGCACCTTGGTAAGGTTATTGCAAGTGACATCTTTGGTGATTATAAAAAGCACGTCTTGAAATTTGCCAGCAACCTCAGGCACCTTCGCGTAGTGATCGATGCGGGAAATGGGATGGCAGGTAAGACTATCCCTCTCGTTTGTGAAGGGCTTCCCGTTGAGATTATTCCGCTCTATTTTGAA
>JAUQXU010000008.1 GCA_030837935.1 Candidatus Brocadia sp. | reverse complement strand
AGATTATCCAGGTGATGCAGGGCAATAGCCTCTGGTGTGCCCGGCTTTACCGGTGAACCCCATTCATATTCTCCGTGGTGGCTCAGGATGAGATGGAAAAGGACATTGAGCAGATCGGGTGGAAATCCATCGATTTGATGTGCCTTTTCATTAACCATAAGGACGCCCGATATAAGGTGTCCTGTGAGTTGTCCTTCATCCGTATATTGGAAACTCCGTTCGCAGGATAATTCCCGTGTTTTCCCGATATCGTGCAAAATAACGCCCGTAAGCAGCAAATCTCTTTTTATTGCAGGATACTGAGTTGAAAAGCTGACTGCCAGTTTGGCGACAGAAAGGATATGTTCCAATAACCCCCCCAAATAGGCATGGTGGTATTGTGTAGCGGCAGGCGCTGTGGAAAACACCTTGCAAAAGGATTCATCTGCAAAAAATGCCTGCAAGAGCTTTAAAAGATAGGTGTCCCGAATCGTATTGATAATCTGTTTGAGTTCATTCATCATCACGGAAATATCTTTTTCCGTGCTTGGTATGAATTCACTCATCTGTACTTGCGCTTCTGCTATGGGACAGATTTCGTTAATGCGGATTTGCAGGGTATTGTTGAAGGTTTCAACGACCCCTTTTATCTTTATGAATGCATCCTTATTGAAACTGCCACAAAGTTGAGGTGGTGCATCCCACTTCCTTCCTTCAATAGAGCCGGATTTGTCTGCCAGTTGTAGATTGAGATACGGCTTTTTTTCCCTTGTTTCCTTGACTTCCTTTTTCAGGACAAGAAATATCTCTTCTACAGGCTCTCCGGTTTTCAGGCTGGATATATATTTTCTGGGCATTTGTAGTATCGATTTAAACCGCTTAAAATGGTGAAACCGACCCTCTATTGCAGAATGTTTACAGCTTAATTAAATGTTAAGGAATTTCAAATACCCCCCATAATCCCCCCGTAAACTGGGGGGAGACAGGGGGGTGGCCAAATATAAGTTGCCAAAGGCCTAATTAATTACCTCAAAGGACACTTGTACGTACGGATTTTACGCAACTCATGAAATAATGTCAAGGAGTATAAGTGGTTATCCTGCATTTTTTTATTGCAATAAAATGTTCAACTGATTAATATCTGGTGCACTGTTTACTCCGGCTTTTTTAAAGATACCAGCTGACGGCATCGTGAATACATGGGCGAATTATTAGAAAAGATTAAAACCAAAAAAGCTAAAATAGGTATTGTCGGACTCGGTTACGTTGGACTGCCACTTGCGCTTGAATTTGTGCGGAGCGGATACTGCGTAACAGGAATTGATAAAAACAAAGAGCGCGTCGAGTCTCTCAAAAAGGGTACATCATATGTAATAGATGTTAAAAGTGAAGACATCGCACAGTTTATCGAAAAAGGGCTTTTCAGTGTAACTGATGATACCAGCATCCTGTCAACATTAGATGCAATGAGTATCTGTGTTCCAACGCCGCTGACAAAGACAAAAGACCCTGACATGTCTTATATTATCAATGTAGGTCAGGAAGTGAAGAACTACCTGCATAAGGACCAACTCTTCATATTAGAAAGCACCACCTATCCGGGCACAACAGAAGAGCTGGTATTACCTATGTTGGAGGAGGGGGGTCTCACGGTAGGCAAAGACTTCTACCTTGCCTTTTCTCCGGAACGTATTGATCCCGGTAACAAGCGGTATTCAGTGAAAAACATTCCCAAGGTAATTGGGGGCGTAACACAGCAATGTACAGAACTGGCAAGTAGTTTATATGGCCATATTGTTGAAACGATTATACCCGTTTCCTCTCCAAAGGTGGCGGAAATGGTAAAACTCCTGGAAAATACCTTCCGGAATGTCAATATTGCATTGGCCAACGAAATCGCCATCATGTCGGAAAGACTGGGCATCGATGTATGGGAAGTTATCGATGCGGCGAAGACAAAACCCTTCGGCTTCATGTCATTTTACCCGGGACCTGGTCTTGGCGGTCATTGTATCCCCATCGATCCATTGTATCTTTCCTGGGTTGCCAAAAAGAATGGGTTTGAACTGCGGTTTATTGCGCTTGCAGACCAGATAAACAGCGCCATGCCTGAATTTGTTGTGGAAAAGGTTACGGATGCACTAAACGACGCAGAAAAGAGCGTAAAGGGATCTAACATCCACATCATCGGTGTTGCGTATAAGAAGGACGTGGATGATCTTCGGGAATCGCCAGCCCTTGAAATTATGAATATCTTGCGATCAAAGGGTGCCAAGATAACGTATACAGACCCTTACATTGCAGAGATTAATTATCACGAGCTGAACGCCAAATCAAAACCACTCTCGAAAGAGTTGTTATCTAAAATCGATTGCACGGTGATTGTAACAGATCATAGCAACTTTGATTATAATTTACTTGTGTCTAACTCAAAACTGATTGTCGATACCCGCAATGCCTTGAAGGGT
Organism: Candidatus Brocadia sp.; assembly: GCA_030837935.1. Taxonomy (GTDB): domain Bacteria; phylum Planctomycetota; class Brocadiia; order Brocadiales; family Brocadiaceae; genus Brocadia. Next base: position 175 of record JAUQXU010000008.1, on the reverse strand, counting down.
ATTAACAAGAAACATATCGTGCGGCTCTAACATGACTGACCTGCTTTTTGAAATCGCCACGGAAGAGATTCCCGCCAGTTACATTACTCCTGCACTCAACCAGATAAAGATATTGTTTACAGAACGTGCAGAAAAACACCGGCTGGAGACACATTCTCTGTATTTTGCAGGCACG
>JAUQXU010000106.1 GCA_030837935.1 Candidatus Brocadia sp. | reverse complement strand
CGAGTTTTGGCCTTCGATGAAGGAGTTGGAAAAGGCTTTAATGAATGCCCTAATTGCTATAGTTTGCAACAAAGAAACCATTCAAACATTGGTTGGATTCCACTGGGCTATATTTTAGCTTTTGATGGCGATTTGGTATCAGTTGCAAGCAATATCATTGTCATCGGCGGGTGCAATTGCTCCGAGTAATAATCGCATCCTGGTGAGAAAGCACTTAACTACGAGATGTTTCATGTTGTATGCGGGGCGGCGCAGAGTGCTCCGAGCCGCCCACTTTAATTAAACAGTAGTGTAAGGTTGAGTAGTGCGGGAGCGAAACCCAACGCCAACTTTTCATGGCGTTTACGGAAATATTGGGTTTCGTTCCCTAATCCACCCTCACAAAAACATTAATTTTTTTTGCCAATTTTATAATAGCATTGACAATAGATACGGCTACGGCGCTGCCGCCTTTCCTGTTGGTATTGGTTATGTAAGGAACAGAAATACCCTTCAGTTCATACTTTGCCTCAACAGCTCCTACAAAGCCTACTGGTATACCTACCACCAGGGCTGGTTGTGCTAATCCCTTTTTTATCAGGTCAATAACCTCAAATAAGGCAGTAGGTGCGTTGCCAATAACCACAATACCACCTTTCATCTCATGTGCGGACTGTTGCATGGACACAATGGCGCGTGTCTTGCCTAACCGTTTTGCCTCGTCGATAACTGATTTGTCTGATATTTTGCAAATAATCTTCCCTCCGAATTTTTCAACAGGCCCCTTGGTGATCCCGGCTTTTACCATATTTACATCGGTAACAATGTTTTTGCCATCTCTTAATGAACGAATACCAGTCTCTACGGCCATAGGATGGAAGATTAAATTATATGCATATTCGGTATCGCCCGTTGCGTGGATAGCTCGCTGGATAATTGGCCTGTGCAGTGCAGGCACCGACCCAAAATCAACCAGGTTGTCAATGATTTCAAAACTCTCATCAACAATGGCCTGTGGCTGTTCAATACGCTGTCTGCTTCCATACTGCTTTTCTGTCAATACCTCGTGAATGCGATCTGCCGCGATTAAGGCAATGCGCTCATCGGCGCCAATATTATTGGAGTAGACAAACTCGACCTGAGGATAGTTCTTTTTTTCTCCTTCAATCATTTCAGGGATGTCTTTATAAACATGATTCCCTTTAAATAGCAGTAATGGCATCACGACAATGCGGCTTGCACCTCTTTCTACGATTTTCTTTACAACTTCAGGGAATGCGGGTTCTGCAAGCTGAAGGAAGGCTGCCTCTACCATATCCCATCGGTTCATTGCGCGAAGCATGTCTGCCACTTTAAATAATCCATCATTGCCGCTGCTTAATTTACTGCCATGCGAAATTAAAATAACACCGGTCTTCATTCTTCTTTCCTTATAAATAGGACGCTGATTTTCGCAGATAAACTCGGTAAATTATTTATATTTAAAATCCCGATAATCTGTGTTCAATATACACAATTATTTTATTACGCAGCCTCATGTTTTTGAATACGATCAAAATGAGTGGCAATAAGATCCATAATCTCTCCGGCACTATTGCATGTTACCAGATGGGGCCGAAGTTCTGTCGCATTGGGCATACCCATGATGTACCTTACGGCATGCTTACGGAAAAGGATAACGCCAAGATCCTGCCCATAGTATTCGAGCATATGTGATAGATGCCGTTGTATGAGTTCAATCTTATCCTGGTATGATACCTGATCCCTGTCTTTATGCTGGAAAATCCATGGATGACCGATGGCTGCCCGCCCGATCATTACTCCATCACACCCAGTATCGCATGTAATGCGCTTAATATCTGCCACACATTTTACGTCACCATTTCCAAGCACAGGAATCTTTACTGCCTGCCTGACTTCTGTAATTGCATGCCAATCGACCTTGCCATTAAAGAATTGCGACCGTGTACGACCATGAACGGCAATGAGAGAGGCGCCGTTTTCTTCGAGAATTTTGGCCACCTCCAGGTAATTCCGTGACTTGTTATCCCATCCCAACCGAATCTTACCCGTTACGGGAACGTGGAGTACCTTTGTGAGTTTGTTGAATATACGGCCTATCTTGGCTGGATCTTTGAGAAGTCCTGCACCAGCCCCTTTGCCGGCTATATCGGATACCGAACAACCCATATTCACATCAATGATGTCCGGTCCCAACTGCTCTATTATGCGACAGGCCTCAACGATTTTATCCTCATCATTGCCGAGGATCTGAAAGACAATGGGTCTTTCCATTGGCAGAAAATTGAGCAGTTTAAAAGTCTTTGGGTTTTTCCACAGTACACCGTCCATGGAAATTACCTCTGTGTAACTCATTGACATGCCAAATTCCCGGCAGATGAGCCGAAATGGAATATCAGAAAACCCCGCCATGGGAGACAGGATCAGATCCCCGTATATGGGAATATTTCGTACAAAGAAACGAGGAGTCATACTATTATAGTTTTGTAATATTTTTTTAACAAACTATTATCCAAATACAATTTTATCAGACACAATTTTGTATATAATTATACCATAAACACGATAAATATCATTTGTTTTTTTCATCATAATGCGGTATTTTACTATTGTTTCATCTCATTCTTTAATTCTGGATTCTAACTACTGAGTAGTCAGTACTCAATGGTTTTTCTCAAATGCTTACGCAAACTGAATTATTAACGAAAAAAGGTGTGCATATCCAGCAGATGTTTGGCTCGATTGCCAGGGTGTACGACCTTTTAAATACCATTTTAAGTTTCAACTTTGACAAGAGCTGGCGCAAGTATGCTGTAAAAGTGAGTAACGTCACTGCGGACGCAAAGGTGTTAGACGTTTGCACCGGCACGGGCGATCTGGCAATTGCTTACTCCAGAGTTTTACATGAAAGTGGAAGGGTCATTGGCAGTGATTTTTGTCACGAAATGGTAAGACTGGCAGACCACAAGCTGAGGAAAAGAAATCTATCGGGCAAGATTGAAGTCATCGAGGCCGATACGTTGCATTTGCCTTTTCAAGACAATTACTTTCAAGTCTCTGCCGTGGCGTTTGGGATCAGGAATGTATCTGATCTAAGGGCTGGCATTACTGAAATGATGAGGATAACCGCTCCGGGTGGACGTGTTGTAATCTTAGAATTCTCGCAACCCATAAATCCCGTATTTAAGGCGATCTATTATTTTTACTTTAAAAAGATACTCCCTTTCATTGGAAAACTCATCTCTCGTAGTAAGTACAATGCTTACTCCTATCTCCCTTCATCCGTACTAAACTTTCCCGATCGGTATGTACTCCGGGCACAGATGGAATCCTGCGGTCTTGAAGATGTAAAGATTTACTCAAGGACGCTGGGTATCGTCACCATCCATGTTGGTCAAAAACCCTGTAATTAAATAAACATCAATAGACTTGACTAGCCTAAGAATATTTTGTATTATGTTTTAGCTAAATTTTGGACACTGATAAACGCAAATTATCAAGATTGCTGTGTATATCTGTGGAAATCTGTGTCCTAATTTCGAAATTCCTCTTTTCATATCAAATTTCAACATTATAAATGGCGCTTGAGCCGGATAATGTGTCATTTCAAACACTGGGGAATAGTGTAACGGTAGCACAAATGACTCTGGATCATTTAGTCTAGGTTCGAATCCTAGTTCCCCAGCCAATTAAATCAAGGGTTTCTGACACTCGACACATTTCTGTTCTTCCCAACTGTGACCAAATTGTGACCGACCTCTAAGACCTGGATGCCATCTCTCAAGCTTTCAGGACAATGATGTGCGCACCTTTGTGATTAAATAATTATTTTTGAGTATATATGATGATTCTTTTCACTTTTGTATGAATTGATCTCATTTTTATTCTAAATTAGAAAACCACGTCCTCTGGGCGTGGTCAGAGAACTAAGGCTATGCCAGTTATAACTTTCATTAACTATTGCAGAACTGCCTTAGTATTTAAAATCTTGTAAATCAAGGATGTCTTTTTAAAGCAAA
>JAUQXU010000105.1 GCA_030837935.1 Candidatus Brocadia sp. | reverse complement strand
CCCCCCTGTGTCCCCCCGTAAACGGGGGGACGCAGGGGGGGGTAACCAAATACAAGTCGCCGAAGGCCTAAATTAAAAGGCTTTCTGGAGAAGAAGTTATTTCAATTCTCAACAAATTGTTGAAGGATTTAATTGATGAATATAAGTATTTTGAGTCAACTGGAACTATCAGAAGAAAAGAATTATTCTTTGAGCTATAGTTAGCGTCTTTTACGTCTGTGCAAGGTACGTAGTGTTTGGTGATAAAATAATGATGAAATACCGTAGATTGCCTGAAAATATTAGCCATTTACTGCCCGATGTCCGGGAATACCTGAACAAACATCCGAAGGTGGTTTTTGCATACCTCTTTGGAAGCCTTGCACGGGGCAGGGTTTCGCCTCTCAGTGACGTGGATATTGCCATATATACGGTAGACGGAGCGGATATAGTGCAGGAAAAACTTGAAATGCTGGGGAAATTGAACGAACTTTTGAAGACCGACGAAGTGGACCTGGTAGTTTTAAATACAGCGCCACTTCCCCTTGCAGCGAGAGTAATTAAGAATAAAATAATCCTGGTGGATAAAAGGCCCTTTACGAGGCACGCATTCGAATCTTTAATCATGCGGGAATATTTTGATTTCTCAAGAAAAGAGATGGATATCTTCGAAAGGCGATATAAGCTTGGTTGATAAGCCTCTCATCCTCAGAAAACTCAGCGCGCTAGATGAATACTTGAAACAGACGCGGGAGTTTTCATCCGTTACGCTTGAAGAGTATTCGCGTGATTGGAAGGTGCAGCGTATTGTGGAAAGAACTTTGCAAATGATGATTGAGACGTGCGCTGATATAGCCAGTCATATTATCTCAGATAGAGGGTATCGTATTCCCAATAATTACGGAGATACATTTCGGGTTCTTCACGAAAATGGCGTGCTTAAGAAAGACCTTTTTGAAATTATGGTAAAAATGGCCAGATTTAGAAATATAGTGGTACATCAATACGATAAGGTTGACGAATCGATTGTTATTGGGATATTAAGAAACTATCTCAATGATTTTGAGGCTTATAGAGATGCAATTATAAGAATTCTTGGTTAAATGTTCAATACGGGTAGGAGAAAGAGGGGATTTTATCAAAGTGAAAAAAATTACTGAACAGGATAGAAACAAACCCTCAGATAATGTTTGGTAAACCAGTAATCAAAGGAACACGATTAACTGTAGAAATAATCTTAGAAAAACTTGCCTATGGTGAAACGGAAGATGAAATTCTCAAAGAATATCCATTTCTAAAGAAAGAAGATATTAAAGCGGCGCTTCTCTATGCTGCAAAGACGGTATCGCTTGAAGAGACCGTTTAAATATAACCTCAAACAAAAAATAAATGGAAGATGAAGAAAAGGCAAAATTAACTTCAGCGCATAACCTGATTATTACTGGCTATTACGATGAAGGGCTTGCTGTTTGTAGAAGGGCTTACGAAAATTTATTGGCAATATGTTTTTTACAGAAAAATCCACAGAATCTGCATTAGGTTACGGGTTTAAAAAACAGGTTAAAAAACAATTGGAATTACCTTCAAAAAAGGAATTTAAACCATCTAATGTTTTAACCCAGGAACTTAAAATTGTTGATGAAGATGAAATGTACCGTTTTTTGAGCATGCCTATACAGGGTAATAAATATGCTGTATGTAAGGATATTATGAATTCACAAAAAAGATGTGGATTTGGGTTTAGCTTGGGATTTAGCTACGATGAAGAAGGTTTATCAATGGCATTCAACCATTTGATAGCGATACTTTACTTATCATTGTGTCTGTTCAAATTTTTGCTAAATATCCGGAAGTGGTTGATAAAATTTTAACTGCTATACAAATTAAAAATAACAATTGAAGGCAAAAAATATTTTCGATTTTCAGTTTCAGATTAATAAGTCCGAAGGCCTCTATTTAAATTAAAGGATGAATTCACTATGGCTAGAAGAAAGATAACCGTTATCGGAGCTGGAAACGTGGGTGCTACAACGGCGCAGCGCCTGGCTGAAAAAGAAATTGGCGATGTGACGCTTGTGGATATAATTCAGGACATGCCTCAGGGGAAGGCATTAGACATCCTGGAGTCTGCACCTGTCTATGGTTATGATTCAAAAATTACCGGCGCTAACGGATATGAAGAAACACGGAACTCTGATATTGTAATCGTTACATCCGGTGTGGCAAGAAAACCCGGGATGAGCCGGGATGACCTGCTCAAGATAAATGCAGGCATTGTAAAGGGTGTTGTGGAAAACATTGTAAGGACTTCACCGAATGCTATCCTGATTATCGTATCCAATCCACTGGATGCCATGACCTATATTGCACATAAGATTAGCCGTTTTCCCAAACATCGTGTGATAGGTATGGCAGGCGTATTGGATGCAGCACGTTTCAGTACATTCATTGCGATGGAACTTAACGTTTCCGTTGAAAATATCCATGCCTTTGTGCTTGGAGGACACGGAGATACGATGGTCCCTTCAACACGATATACGACCGTTGCAGGGGTTTCTGTGGAAGAATTAATTCCCAGAGCAAGATTGGAAGCGATTGTAAAACGCACCCGGGATGGCGGTGCAGAGATTGTCAATCTGCTCAAGACTGGCAGCGCTTTCTATGCACCATCGGCGGCCGTCGTTGAAATGGTCGAGTCCATAGTGAAGGATAAAAAAAAGATAGTGCCGTGCGCCGCCCTGTGCGATGGGGAATATGGTATTAATGGGCTCTTTGTAGGCGTGCCGGTGAAACTTGGTGAAAAGGGAATTGAACAGGTCTTTGAGATCAGGCTCAATAACGAAGAATCGGCCGCCTTAAAGCGATCTGCAGAGGCCGTAAAAATCCTGTGTGAATACGTGGATAAATTATTATAAATACAGAATACAGAAATCAGCAGTCAGCAGTCAGAAGACGGAGTATGGAAAACAGACAACTGATAGCTGATAGCCGATCACTAAAAAAATGAATCTCATTAAAGCAGAAAAACGTTTACTCGAAATTCTTTTGCAAAAATCCTTTAGATATAGCGAAGCGCCTATCTTCAAACTGGTATCGGGGAGGATGAGTAATTATTATATTAATTGCAAAACAACGACCTTGGATCCTGAGGCTATGCTGCTGATTGGACACCTCTTTTATAACAAGGTCAAACCGCTTCATATAAATGCCATCGGTGGTCTGACCCTGGGCGCCGATCCAATTGCCTTTGCCACCGCCATGGTCAGCGGCATGCAGGACAATGCCATGAATGCCTTTGTTGTGCGAAAGAAGGCAAAAGAACACGGACTCATGAGATGGATCGAAGGTAATGTGCGCGAAGGTGATAAGGTCGTTATTGTAGATGATGTAGTGACTACCGGCCAATCGACGATAGAAGCCATTGGTCGTGCAATGGAGTCCGGCCTGGATGTTATAAAGGCGATTGCCCTGGTGGATCGCCAGGAAGGCGGGAGGGAAAATATTGAAAGAAAAAAAATTCCCTTTGAGTCAATCTTTACAAAAGACGATTTAATGAACCTTTATAAAAAATAAATATGGGAAAACGAGGTTTTTGGCCTTGGTTCTTACAGAGAATTACTGCCCTGTTGCTTGTGATGGGGATGTCTGTCCATTTTTTTACCTTTCATTTTAGTCCCGGCAGGTATGCCGCCCGCTATTACGATGAAATTATCCAGCGGTTTTGTTCTCCCGGATGGATTGCCTTTCATAGCTGTCTCCTTGCGCTGGTTGTTTTTCATGGTCTCAACGGGTTGTGGGGTATATTTATAGATTTTAATTTTAGTGAAAAAGCAGGACATTTTGTCAGGCGAACTCTCTGGTTTATGGGACTTGCTCTTTTTGGTGTTGGGATATATATTCTTGTTTGGTTTGCAACAACGAACGGTGGATTTTAAGTTTGTGTGTGGCGCTGACAAATTTGTTTGTCCGTGTTTGTCTCTGTTAAAGAATGCATAGCGCAGCATAGCCGCAAAAACTTACACAAAAAACAAGTTTTTATAGGATAATACTAGAGAAGTCAAAATGGCGCAACAAAGAAGAAAAAAACATCCATTTTATTTTTCAATATTCTGGTTTCTGGATTCTGACTTCTAGCTTCAGCTTAATCATTACTCAGTTTTGTTGCCTTACACTTCTAACCATAGCTATGAATTTACAAAAGTTGACGGAAAGCTTTAAAGATCTGGCTAAAAACACAAATCCTGGTATGTATGCTTTCTGGGTTCATCGGGTTACCGGTATCGGGATTACCGTATTTTTGTTTTTACATATCTGGACATTAAGCGCTGTCTTTCGTGGGAAAGATACTTATGATTATGCAATCAGTAAGTTTGATACGAAAGTTGGCTATGTATTTCAATATGTATTGCTTCTTGCCGTGGCTATACATTTACTCAATGGAATAAGGATTACCATTGCTGATTTTTGCGGCCTTACCCGCAGCCAAAAGAAGTTGTTGTGGATATCAACGTTTGCCTTATTTTTTATTGCAGCAATTGGGTTTGTTACGGTTCTCTTATAATTGCTTACGATCAAGGAATATCTCCCTTCTTAAAAGATAGGCAAGGAATTTATGATTTATCATGAGGCTATCGTGGTAGGCGGCGGCTTGGCAGGTTTAAGGGCAGCCATTGAACTGAATCGTCATAATGTAAAGGCCGCTGTGATCTCGAAGGTGCATCCCCTCCGCTCACATTCTGTCGCTGCACAAGGCGGGATTAATGCCCCCCTGGGAAATCATCCGCGTGGTGTTCACGATACATGGGAAAAACACGCCTTTGATACGGTAAAAGGGAGTGATTATCTTGCAGATCAGGACGCCGTTATCCGCATGGTCAAGGATGCTGCCAACCGTATTTATGAAATGGAACACTGGGGTTGTCCTTTCAGTCGCACTATTGAAGGGAAGATTGCCCAAAGGCCGTTTGGCGGAGCCGGTTTCCCGCGTGCCTGTTATGCTGCCGACAAGGCCGGGCATGTCCTTTTGCACACCCTCTATCAGCAAATCATTCAATTTAAACAAACATCCGAGCGAGAAGAGATGGTGATCTACGAAGAGTGGATGGTTGTTGAGCTTGTGGTTGAGGATGGGGTTTGTGTAGGTGTGATAGCGTTGGATATTATGGGCGGACGATTAGAGGCATTCCAGGCAGGGATTGTAATATTTGCAACAGGAGGCGCTGGTCGTATCTACGGAAGCAGCACGAATGCCTTGATTAATACCGGTATGGGTATGGCCGTACCCTATTGGGCAGGTGTGCCACTCAAAGATATGGAGTTTATCCAGTTTCATCCAACCACCTTGCTGGGAAAAAATATTCTGATTACGGAAGGATGCCGGGGCGAAGGTGGTTTTTTGCTGAACAACAAGGGTGAACGGTTTTTGGCAAAATACAGTGATTCAAAAAAAGATATGGAAGTGGCCCCACGGGATATCATCGCAAGGAATATTGTGCGTGAGATCATGACAGGCGGTGGTTTTGATAATAGTTATGTACATCTGGATTTAAGACACCTGGGGGAAGAAAAAATCCTCCAGAGATTGCCTGGCATACGGGATATTTGTAGGGAATTTGCTGGCGTTGATCCTGCTGCCGATCTCATTCCCATTCAGCCAGGACAGCACTATACCATGGGTGGGATCGATTGTAATACAGAAGGTGAAACTGGTGTAAAAGGTTTTTATGCGGCAGGCGAGGCCGCTTGTGTGAGTGTGCACGGAGCTAATCGATTGGGTGGAAATTCATTGTTGGATACGATTGTTTTTGGTGCAATTGCAGGTGGCAATGCTGCCCGATACGTACAAGGGGTGGGCGGAAAAAAGGGAGAAAATGCCCTCAAAGATGCCTTGAAGCGTGCAGAGCAGAGGGTTGATGCGGTATGTAAATCAGAAGGGAATGAGGTTCCGGCCGATATCAAAGTTGCCCTGAACAAAGTTATGGATACCAAGGTGGGTATTTTCCGTGACGCCTCTAAACTAAAAGAAGCCATAACCGAAATCAAGGTCTTGCAAGACAAATATAAGCGGATTAAATTGAATTATACCGGTAAGCGGGTTAACCTCAGCCTTGAATGGGCATTAGAGCTTAAGGGTAGTCTGGATGTGGCGGAGGCTGTCGTCGCCGGTGCATTGGCGCGTGAGGAGAGCAGAGGCTCTCATTTCCGTATCGATTTTCCGAAAAGAGACGATGCGGTTTGGCTGAAACATACGGTAGCTTATTTTACCCCTGAAGGTGCAAGATTAGACTACAAACCGGTTCATATCGGTCCTTTTGAGCCTAAGGAAAGAAAATATTAATATGTCATTGTTGTTGGATGCAGCTAAACAGGCCGGTAAGGATTAAGGTATGATGGAATGAAAGATGACGAATACAAAAATATTATTTGCAACAGATAGATTAGAAAAATATGGCGACATAGTCGGTTATTTAGGGAAGAATGGTTTTCCCGGTGTAACTACGGTAAAAAATGGTGATGAGGTATTACGATACCTTAATGACCATGTCCCTGATTTGGTAATTCTGGATGTAAACCTGCCGGTATTGGACGGATTTCAATTATGTAAAGTAATGAAATCTTCCACGTTCAAACAGTGTGAAAATATTCCTGTTGTTCTGCTGTCGGAAACGTATAAAACCTATTGGACATTTCAATTGGCCCAATCTGTAGGCGCTTATAGTATCCTTCATGCCCCCTTTGCTATGGATGATTTATTACGCCTGATTTATAATAAATTTTACCCGGAAAGGGTTCTTGTTGGTAAGGGTAAATCCTTGCAATATAAGGCAAAAGTAATGATTGCAACGGATGATCCTGATATGGCGAGAGCATTGGAACATTCCATGAGAACGGAAGGGTATGGGATTTCAGTTATACAAGACGCAAAAGAAGTTATTCCTGCTCTTGAGGCTGAAAGTCCTCAGATTTTCTTTTTGCACTATGATATGCCTAAATTAAACGGAAGTGATGTGCTGAAGCGGATAAAGGAAACTATGCCAGAGACAGTTGTTATTGTAATAGCAGGCCGTGGTTCAGAATTACTGACGATTGAATTCATGAGAGCAGGTGCAAACGATTATATTATACAACCCTTCGATGAAAAAATTATTGCAAATGTTTGTGAAGATGCTTTCAGAAGATATCATATGAATCTCCTTGCCAAACATGTGGATGAAGTAGAATTAAAATTGCATTCCCTGACAGAAGGCATGGTTGATGGTGTTATACTGATGGATGCATATGGTAAGATAACATTAGTGAATGATGTCGGGAAGGAGATGTTAAAGTATTTGGATATAAATATGGCCGGTGATGCTATAGTAAATCTCAATAATATTAACGTCAAAGAGGTTTATGATGAAATCTTTATCAAAAAACAACGCTACGTATCTTATGAAGTGCATACGAAAGGAAATGAAGAGAAATATTTCATTGTCATTGCCTCGCCTTTAAACGGACTTGCAGGGGGAAAAAAGGGTATTATTGTGGTACTCAGGGATGTTACACGAGAATATCAATTACAATACCAGGTGGTAAAAACCGAAAGACTATATGCCGTGAGTAACCTGATAGCGGGGGCAGCCCATGAATTAAACAACCCGTTGGCGGGCATTCAGCTTTGCGCAGATCTTGTTTCAAATGAACCTTCCATTAGTGGGAAAGCAAAGAAGTATTTAGACCGGATACAAAAAGAGACGGATCAAATACAAAGTGTCATAAAGAGTCTATTGACCCTTACAGGAAATTATACCCTTTCAAAAGAGCAGGTTAGTACGAACGAGATTATTGAAGAAATTACCGAACAAAAGGTCAACCAATTTGAATATGCAGATATTAAGGTCATCAAATTATTGGATGAAGAATTACCGGTAATTTTTGTAGACCGGAAGCAAATGCAGCGGGTATTTTTGAATATAATAGAAAATGCCTGCGCCTCTATGGAAGAAATAACAGGAGAAAAGCGTTTAACCATTCGAACGGAGGCATGTAGAGACGCAGTGAAGATTATCATATCAGATACAGGTCCTGGAATACCTAAAGAATATCTTACGAAGATATTTGAACCATTCTTTACTGCAAAAAATATCAAAAAAAGTAAGGGAACCGGATTAGGCCTGTCTATTGCCCATAGCATTGTTCGTCAGCATAATGGCACGGTTTATGCTGAAAGCGAGTTGGGTGCGGGAGCGACATTTGTAATTGAATTGCCGGTGCATAAAACCTCACAAACATCCCTGTAAGGAATCAAGATGGTGGCCTTTATCTCACGCCTCTTTTCGCGAACACCGGTAAATTATATCCAGTGATAGGTTAAATAGTTTCTCGCATAATTTAATGGCACAAATAAAAAAGGCATGTTTATAAATAAACATGCCTTTTTCTATTTAACCTTTGAATAAAGAATACGAAAGATGCCTACTGTGCTGACTGCTCGTGCTGATGATCCTTGGATACCTCTTTTTCGCAATCAAGGCAGAAGTAAGTTTTTCCGCATTCATGTCCTTCCCCAACCTCTGCCTTGCAGGTAAGACAGAAATGAGTAACACCGCAAATATGCTCATCTCCTACTTCTTTTTCGCAATCATAGCAGAAGTAGGTGATATCACATATGTGACCTGTGCCGACTTCCTCTTCACATGTTGCGCAAAAAGTTGTTACGCTGCAGATATGACCATCTCCAACCTCCTTTTTGCAATCGCTGCAAAAGAATGTTAAATCACAGATATGACCATGACCCACTTCTTCTTTGCATTGCTGACAGTAGTTGGTAAGTCCACAGACGTGTCCTTCGCCAGCCTCTTTATTACACGTGGCACATTGATGTAGTGCCCCTGCCATTGATTCCTTCTGTTCTGCAGGTGCAACAGCTTGCGGGGCTTCTGGTGTCTTCGGTGCCTCCGGCACTATGATCTCCGGTGCTTCTGGAACTTCCGGCATTTTCGGAGCCTCTGGTACTACGATCTCCGGTGCTTCTGGAACTTCCGGCATTTTCGGAGCCTCTGGTACTACGATCTCCGGTGCTTCTGGAACTTCCGGCATTTTTGGAGCCTCTGGTACTACGATCTCCGGTGCTTCTGGAACTTCCGGCATTTTTGGGGCCTCCGGTACTACGACCTCCGGCGCTTCTGGAACTTCAGGCATTTTTGGAGCCTCTGGTACCACGATCTCTGGCGCTTCCGGGATCTCCGGTACTTCTGGTGCGACTACCTCTGGAATTGATGGTAGCGTCGATTCAGGTTCTTCTGGTTCGACGAGCTCTTCTGCTTTCGGAGCTTCTGGTGCAACTACTTCTGGCGTCTCCGGTACAACGATCTCTGGAGCTTCCGGGGCCTTTGGTTTAACCACGTGTGGGATTTCCGGTACCGTTGCTTGCGCCTTAGGAGCAACCTCTGCCGGAGTAGGGATTGGTATTCCCTGTGGAATTTTCTCCTCTTTAAAAGCCCCTGCTTTTACTTGCACCTTTGGTTCTGGTGCTTTAGTTTCTTTGACTTGTGTCTGAGTAGTGACACAAGAACTCAGAAAGATTGAAAGACTTACTAAACCTACTCCTAAAACCCCTTTTCCCATAAACTTTCTCCTTGTCTATAAATAGTTATTACGGCTAATTCTTAATACTGTTGCCAACCATGAGTTCTGACTCATCGGGGATTTCCCGCTTTTCTATATCTATTCCTGCTGCAGAGAAAAACTTTTTTCTCACGGCATCAAAGGTAATTCTTGAAAGTGATTTTTTATCATTTACATCTCCGAAAATGCCCAAATCAATGCTTCCGGCCGCCATATTAGCATGGCCACCGGCATTCATAAATCCAAATGCCTTTTGTAGCAGAAATGCCAGATTGATTCTTGAATCTACGCTTCTCGCCGATAGCTGAACTTTGTCTTTGTCAATACCAAAAACCAGAGCGGTAGATATTCCCTCCATCTGTAACATTAATTCGGCTGCCTGTGGTAATGCATCCCGGTCAGTTATAAATTCCACAAAAGATATCAGATACGAACCTCTTACCTCCCGGTTTCGTATGGTTCTTCCAATGATGTCCAAGGTTTCTGCGCTCATGGGAGGATTTTCAATTTGATTTAAAAGTTCCGCATCGAGTAATGGAGAGAGGAATGCTGCCGCATCGAGATCTTCCGTAGTCGTGTTTCTGGTAAATCCACCCGTGTCGACCCTGATTCCGTAACGGAGTGCTGTAGCAAGGAGTGGGTCAGGCACAATATCAAGATGCCGCAGGTACCTTGTCATGATAGTTGATGTGGCGCCAATCTTCGGCAATATTTCAATAAACTCGCCTTTTACAAGGCTGAAATCTGTTTCATGGTGATCAATAACAATGTGAGGGGTTATTTGTAAGGGTAATATATTGTTTTTTGAGGGAATGGAAGCCTCTACCAGCGCCACCTTGTCTGCTGCACGAGTTATTTCCAGTGCCTCATCTGCGGTTTTTAATTGAATAAGATCAGTTTCCAGTAAATTAACGAGGGTCTTGTTTTGCTGGCGGCCAATATTCCCACCGTAATAAATAGTGGATTTGATATGATATTTTTCGGCAATGCGCTTTAGTGCACATCCAGAGGCAATGGCATCCGGATCGGGATTGTCCTGCAAAAAAATGGCCAACCCCTTGCTGGCTGCTTCCTGAATAACGCTTACTAAATGAAGAACAGACTTTTTCAGTTTTGCTGCTTCTAGTTCGTTCAGGATTGCATTGGTAATGATCCTGGCGATTTGAACCGTACAGTCAACGCCATTTCCCGATAATTCAGCGTCCTCTATTTCATCGGTTGCCCGCGATAATACAATTTTATCCGGGAATGATTTCTTGATGCGGTTCGCTATGGTTAAGTTATCTTTAGAGGTTTTTTGCAGGAGAATGAATGCAGTGGCGTCTTTTATTGGCAATGAACTAAAGTCTAGTGTATTGATATTGGCGGTAATTGTGCGAAGATTGGGTTCCTTTAATCCAATAAAAGCCGTTTCGCTATTATCGATTACGATTGTTTCCTCACCTGCCTTGCTTAAATTCCGGGCAAGAGCGTTTCCGATTTCGTCACAACCCAAAATGATATACATCAATACATCCTTCTTACGTGGAATCCCATGTTCGGTTATAGTTAAAAAGACGATTAATTATACGATTATACCTTTTTGAAGTCAATATTAAAAACCGATTCTATCTCAATTTTAACCTTTTACAAATATAGGAGTTATAGGTGGAATTGTATCGTAAATAGTGCTGTATATACCACGGTATGGTTTAGTTTTGTCTTGAAATTAAGGGACTGGTTTATGTAACATCGTATCAAAATTAAACAATATATATTTTTAGAGAGTCACTTCATATGCAAATGCATGATGTCGTTGAGCAGATTGGTATCTCTGAGTCCATGTGGAATGAATCCATGGAAAGGCATGACGTTGTCTGTGAGGAATTTGATGGTGTCAGCTACTGGAAGGTAACAAAAAAGATTGGTGCTTTGGGCAGGGGTTCGATTGTTACAGAAGATGGGATTGTTTTTGATTTTCCAAGGATTGCCCGGATTTTGCATTTGGAAAACGGTATTCGCAATGCCTATACCCAACCCTTTTATGTTGAAGAAAAGGTTGATGGTTATAACGTCAGGGTTGTGCGTGTTCATGGCCGCGTACTGGTTTTTTCACGCGGTGCGTATGTTTGTCCATTTTCGACAGACCGGATTAGGGATTTTTTAGATGTAAAAAAGATGTTTGATGATAATCCCGGACTGATTGTCTGTGGTGAATTTGCCGGACCCGATAATCCTTATAATATAGAACATCCTCCTTATGTAAAAGAAGACGTCCGTTTTTTTGCCTTTGATTTAATGATGATGAACAAACCTCATAAAATTCCTGTTGATGAACGATACAGGATCTTCGATACCTACCACATACCGACCGTGAGGAGATTTGGGCGGTTTTCAGCATCAGATATTTCAGCCTTGAAAAGGGTTGTTAAAGAGTTGGATGAAACAGGGTGTGAAGGGATGGTGATGAAGCCGGTTAATCCTGCCGAAAAAATTCTGAAGTACGTGACTTTGGGTTCCTGCTTACGGGATATTCATGTTACCGCTCCCTTGATGGCAGAGATGGCACCTGAGTTTTTTACCCATCGGATTATTCGTGCAGCTATGTTTATTCATGAACATGCGCATATGTTGCAACCAGAAGTTTTCACTCAGTTGGGCAAGGTATTGCTAAAACCCATATATGAAAATGTTGCTAAGGCGGCACGGAGTGAAGTGATTGATGAGAAATTTCTTCTCAGATTTCGGGAGGAGGAAAATATCCGGCGGATGATAGAGCACCTGTATAAATGTAAGGTTAAGTTTGAGGTGCTGTCAAAAAACAAGATAGGCGATTACTGGCATGTCAAGTTTGTAAGAAAGTGTTATGCCTCATATCAAATTCTCCAAAAACACCTGGAAGGTGCAACCCATGTTGACTAATGTTTCATAGGGTTGAAAATCCCAAACCGATAAAAAACCTCGGGATGTGCCAACCAGCATAGCGCAGATGGCAGGGGTGTAAACTACCGGCGAGGTGTGAAAAAGTATGAATGGAGAAAACCAACCATATGCTGTTTTGTAGACTTACGTCATCAGTTTGTCGAGTATACCCCGCAACATATGCGGGTCGATGTATCGGATCCCCAGCTTATCAGCCCATTTGACAATGCCAGAATCGGCAGTCATCAGGATACCGTCCATTTCCTTGGCCAAGAGAATAAGGTCGACGTCTTCCTTGCTATCAATAATCCCCTCCCGAAGGGCAGCGCGATATTTTTTTCTCAGATCAGTAATAGCAACAGCCTCCATAGCTTCTGATTCAATTCTGTACGGAACTTCCTCGGTCATACGCACGTCCGGGAAAAGAAAAACTGACTTTTCGTGCAACAACTTCTGCTTCCGTTCGGTTTCCTCGGATGTCTTTAAGCCCCTGTGGATCCTTTTCCGTACGGCTTCTTCTGCAACCCGTAAACCCTTGTCTATCCTGTGACGTACGTCCTCAATGAGTTCATACAGCAAAAAAGCCGGGACCGACAGTTCATAGCGTTTCGGTGGTTTTTGAATTATACGAATTTGAAGGTCGGGCGGGATATCCTTTGTTTCAACAAACGTGAGTAATTCCTGATAGATTGAGGGGGGCATATGAAAGGTAGGTCCGTCCAGTTTGCCAATAATCTCTAGAAATGTACGTAACGCTTCAGTTGGATTTGCGCCAAATGATTGATAAACTTCCGGATTGGTGAAAATGCTGGTATCAATAATAATTCGTTCGTGTTTAATGTTTTTTTCCATAAGAAGCCTTTCAATTGGATAGGGAACTTCTTTCCGCCTCTGTAAGACGAAATACCATACGAAAGAGTTGCTCTTCGGCGGCAGTCATTTCTTTGTCCCGCCTTCTCATCGCGATCTTCGCCACGATCAATGCCTTTTCCAGGGTATATATCTGTATGCCGTGGTGTGAAAACCACGTAAAGGGCGGAAGATATTTCGGAGGATAGGAGGTGCTAACGATGTTACAGGCAAAGCCAACAATGCTACCCGTCATGATCGTTGTGTTGATGGCTGTTTTTGTGTGATCTCCCATTGCCATACCAAGGAACATCTGACCTGTATTTATGATATTTCCTCCGATTTCAACGTTTATGTTTCCATAGGTGTTGAGGAGGTTGCTATTCACGGTATCCGCCCCCATATTAACCCATGAGCCAATGTAAGAATCGCCAAGAAATCCGTCGTGTTGCTTATTGCTGTAACTGTGGAAGATGCTGTTGACAATTTCTCCTCCGACCTTGCAAACCTCGCCAATGTTTGTGCCGCCCCGTATCCTCGAATTGGATCGAACCACTGCATGATTGCCAATATAAACGGGTCCCTCGACGGTGGTATTAGGTGCAATAGTAGCATGCTGGCCTATATAAATTGGCCCTTCTTCGGCATCAAATACACAACCCGGTTTAATCCGGCTGTCTTTGCCAATAAATATTTGATCTTTATTGAGTAGATGAACACCTTCATGCAATTTTCCCGTGATGGAGCCTTCCTTGACAAACAGCGCGAAATCTTTTTCTATTTGGGACATATTGAGTTTAACAAGATCCCAAAAATAGTTTATCGTGGGTACGTGAGTATTAACTACCTGAACCGTACCTTTTAACAGTTCAATGGGGTTATGTGTGAGAAACATTTCCGGGGACAGCTTTGTGGCGTTTTTTCCCCTGAGACGGGCATAAACCAGGGTGTTCCCTTGTATTCCGATTTCCTCAGGTCCTTCTGTTGGAATAGGAGGGGAGAGGATTGCGCGACCGTTTAAAAAAAGGCAGGTATCGTCTGCTGTGTGGAGGTTATTGATGTGGTAAGGATACCGTTCTTGTAATATATCGGATAAATAACTTCTGCAAAAAAGGGTAATGAGGACACGGGGATAATGTTTGATTATCCTTTCCAAAGGGGTGAACAACCCACAACGCAGTTCAAACGCCGTCCTTGTATGCACAAGAGGGACGAGTTTTGAATATTGACTATCTTCAAATAAACAGATATATTGCACCTGAAAAGGCTCCCTGTTGTATCAACATGAAAATGTGTCTTTGTTTAAGAAGCGTTATAAAAAATGACGAAGATGAATTGTGGCGGCTTTCGGTTCTTGACCGGTGTAAAATATCACTACCCAAAGATTATGGCTGCCAGGTAATATTTTGCAATTTCTATTGTTTGTGATAGCTCATGGGTATCGTTAAGTGATGTTTCGGTAGCATACTAAGACTTATAATCTTTGTCAAGTTAATATAAATTATGTACCGCTTCACATCGTCTCAATGTACTCCGTCTGTAATGCTTGAATGTGTTTGCCAAGACATGAGTTTTGCTCGCGGTAGTTACATGAAGTGGTTGATTGTATGAAAATTAAAAAAAAATTTATGTCAAGGTGTTTATATCCTTGACATAAAGGAATTTGCATAATACAATCGAAAAAAAATTAGACAGGGCAGATTTTTAATGACCATCAAGGTTGTTTGGCGAAAAATGGAGAAGCATGTATTAAAATTTACCTGAGTGATTTTTTGTTTTAGCAAAGTCCGATTTATACCATTAATTTTTAACGATACTTACCGATATATTACTGGCTGAATCAAAAATCGGTTTTTATATTTTAAAAACAAGTTGTTTTTTTATCATTCTTGTGTCTGTTTATTAAGGTATTACAAGGAAGCTTACACGTATAGGTATATTGCTGGGTGAGCTAAATAATTATTATGTTTTGTCGGTAATGTTTATGACTAGAGTAGAATCCCCCATATTTTCAATGCCATTAAGACGGATAGATGGTTTTTTGGCCGATGAGATTTGCTTTCGGGATGCAAAGGCATGGACGCCTCATCCTGGCTTAGTACTGGAGATTGATAGTTATAACGAACGCCGTTTGCAGGTATGGGATAAATTTTTAATCAAGCATGAATATAGAATCTCCAAGCCGCACGGTGAACGTTTTGTTGATGTAACCAATGACAATAACCTCATCCACAGAAAAGGCAACATCGTCCCTGGCGCAATGACCGTTTCCAAGATCATCCTTCCCTTAGAAATCCTCTTTTCAGAACTGGAAATATCTTCGGTAAATATAAAATTCACTGGTTCCGCTTACTATGGAGAGAGGACATGCAATCTGTTTTTATGGCAGTTTGTGAGTAACGACTATATTCAAATTGAGGTAAAAACGTATCAGCAGGACAGGACGATTGCTACTACCATCATCCTGGGAAGATTGAAAGCGTCAGGTAAACAGGTCAAAGAAATAGATGAAGCGACCGTAAATAAAAAATGTTTAGCAAAGGTACAAGATTATTTTGAGACACTGGGAATTCGAAGTGATTTTTATTTTCAAAAAGAGGGATACAAAGATTACACATATCCTCTTGCCTATATTGCTTCACTACCATCAGCAGAAATTGTAAATCAGCTGTCCGGACAGGGAGGTATGATTAATATATTGCGCATGGATTTTGGCAACTATGAAAGGATACCCATTACCGGCGATAAAGGTCCTGAGGTAAAGCTTGCGAGGGCGAAGAAACGAAACACCTTTAATAAGATCTTGGCAGAGATTGCTGAAGGCCTTGTTACGTATTACCGCGGTCTTGCGATTGTGAATCCCATCGCCAAATTCCACAATTCCAAGGAGCCCGTTCTGGATACAGTCAATGAGCTTGTCAATGCAAATCCGCAAGAACGTGGTTTTGTAGCACCTACTTAGTAGAGCATACCTTCTCTGGCCGAACAGGCTTTGCCCCTATACTCACTAGATGATAAACTTCCTATCCAAATTCTATTAAGGATGAGAGAAAATAGCTGTAAGGCCTCAATGCATTGCCTGCCTGTTTAACCTGCCAGTCTTCATGAGTTTTCAATGGAATTCTGGCGATTTCGGGTTAACATACGCTATTTTATGAGCTAACATGCTGAAAATTTTAGGTTTTGAAGTTTAGAAATCTTTTCCTAAGCATAGTATAAGCTTTCTCACCGAATAGAAGATAGTTATCAAGGAGCGCTCGTGAACCGTTATGCCCTTTTTACTGATGTAAGTTTAAATCCCAGGCTAAAGCTTGGATTTGGAGCGTATCTTGTCATACCTTCTTCATTTCTGGACACACCACCTGAAAGAATTATTCGGCCTGAATTCGTTGAACAGATTAGGCTACGAAAATTTGAGGTTACCTCATCCACAAAACTTGAAATGCAAACCCTTTTGTGGGCACTTGAAGATTTCCAAAAAGAAGTATCAGGTTCAAGATTTGGAACGCTGGATGTATACTCTGATTCTCAGTGTGTAACAGGACTCCTGCGAAGAAGATCTCAATTGGAAATGAATGGATTTTGTAGTAGTGGAAAGAATCGTATATTAAAGAATGCCTGTCTCTATCGTAAGTTTTACGAGTTTTATGACACACTGGGATTTGAGGTTATTAAGGTGGCAGGACATGTTCGTTCTTGTTCTCATGATTCGATTCATCGTGTTTTTTCGTTTGTAGACAAAGAAGCCAGAAAGGCGTTAAAACTTTGCATGAAGGAAGAGAGGCTACAACCTGATATAAATGAAGCTTAACAAGACGATGTATTCTAATTTATTGGTAACAATTTAGTTTTTTGAAAAATATCTTTCAACTGCCCGCCCCCAAACAGGAGTTTGGGAGCGGGCAGTGGTGGTATATTTAAAGGCAATTTTTCAAACGGCTAAAATGTTACATTTATCGTATTTCTCCCATCGAAGCATTACACTATCTCTCTGTCTATGCTGCAAACAAGGCATTGGTGTTCCGCTAAGGGTTGACCGAAGAGGAACGTTTCGCCGACGGAGTCATTACACGATGCACATCGTGCAACATGTTGCAAAACAGGATTTTTTCCATAATATCCCAGGGCCTCTATCTGTGTACAAACGATTTCCTTTTTCCTCTCGAATCCGTAACAAGTCATTAAAAATTCCTGGACATGAAAACGTTTTGATGCCACCATGAAAAGAGAAAATTCTGTATCTGATTCTTTCACGTGTTGGGTTTTGTAAATCCTTGCATAAAGGACAACGGCATTCTTCTTGTGTTTTGTGTCTACCTTGAATATCGTCTGACCCTCCCTTTTTAACAACGTATGCTTGACATAATTTGCGTGAAGATATTCCCCCAGTTTTTGCTGAATAAAAGGTGCCGTAAATTCTTTCCTGAAACTCATCCTGTAGAGGATGTATTGCACATCCGGCATATTCCCCGGGTTTAAAACAAATTCCTTAATCGTGAATCCGTGACAATATTCCTGTATGCTGTTGAGTCTTAAAGAAAGGGCTTCATTATTCAACAGGTCTTTTATCTTATCATCTGATAAAAACGCCAGGTGGTAGACGTTAATACCATACGTAAAATCGGTAGTGACCGTCTCTTCGCCATAATCTCGTAAATGCGCAGACAATGATTGATAATAAGGTACAACCCCGGGCATGGCAAGCATAAGGGCACGCGCAATGGCCACTCCAATAAATCGTTTCGCGACCAAACGCAGGGTGGGTTCAATCTCTACAACCACCCGTAATATAAGTTTATTACGTTTGCTATCTGCAATTCGGCGAATTTCTTCCATGAGAAATGGTTGAGAAATCGTATGATGTGTGAGCTTCCTTATATGTGCAGCCGTTGGACAAGCTCCACATCCCAGACATTGCGCTTCGACCTGTGGACGACCCAGGCAGTACTCACGTTCGGTAAAATGAGTTGAACGCTCATATTCTTCCCACAAGAATTTCTTTGAGACACCCAGATCGATATCGTCCCAGGGAAAGACATAGTCTTTTCCCTTTGCGCGAAAGTAATTCCCTTCGGATAATCCTAATTCCATGAAATAGGCGCGCCAATTTCTGAGTATCTGCTTGGGAACGGTAT
>JAUQXU010000104.1 GCA_030837935.1 Candidatus Brocadia sp. | reverse complement strand
CATCGTCTATCGCACGCTGAATATAGTCATCGAGCTTTTCGTTGAGATCATTGTCCGGGCCTGGCACGCTATATGGCAGAGGACGCATCTGTGTGCGATGAAATAGGTTGCCGCGAATGAAATCCAGCGCAATTCCTCCTGGACGGCGCGGAACTTCAGAAAATCCGTGACTCAGCTCCGATAAGCCAACCATGAGAGGATGTCGAAAATCTTCTACAATCAGGTACAGGAGCTCGGATGGTGCCAATTGCGACTTGACGTTTACGGCAACGCGATACTGTGTCGCTCCCGCCACAACGTTGATCTGATAGTGTGGACTCGGTCCGGTTCCAGGGCGGCTGTCGATCACCCGCCCTTTCATTACACCGTAGTTCTTGAGTGGCATTATTTCGTCTCCTGTTGGTTAATTTGGTGTTAAAGCCAGGACTATAACAAAGAAAGTTTGCTGAATAAACACTTAAAACTTTTATTAATTCCATCCTCTTTGGATAGCTTTAATTTCATGATAGTTACCCTTCGGCTTATGGATGAATAACCGAGACCAAACAAATCACCAATTTCTTGATTCGTATACCATCCGGTACTCCATAAAAGATAGATCATTAAGTCGCGATTAAGTTTATTTGAATCACTTATCCTTGATGATTGTAAAAAATCATTTACATCGCATTTTAATACCTTTGCAGCTTTATTGAGTACAGTTTCAGGGTTTGTTTCCCTGAGAACTTGGCGTTTTTGAGGAAGTTCAACATCAGGCATTTCAGATAAATATTTTGACTTGATGCGGTCAATAAATTCCTGTGAGCCAAAGAAAAGACCATGATGAAAATCGTCCCAAATCCTCTTTTCTTCCTGTGAATAGTTCTGAACCATCTCTCTATATAATTGATGTTTATGCTTCTTATTATCCATCTGAGAAAGGATAACATCTGTCCTCAGCCATTTCGGGGAAGGCTTACCATAGGCATAGATAGGGTAACTACTCCATCGGTAGTCTGCCAGGCGTTTTACCATACCAGCACGAAGCGGATTCCTGTGGATATAACATGAAAGCATCATCAGATATCTGTCATTCTCAACAAAAAAATTTTTAAACCTTCCTTGAAACAGGTGGCCACTTCGATAATTTTTAAGGTTATACCGGCGTGTATAAGTAGTTCCAAACCATTGCATACTTTTTGAGATATTAGGCTTGTTAGTCTTGAGGAGTAAATGATAATGATTACTCATCAGAACATATGCATACACCTCAACATCAAACCTTTCTGACATTTCTCCCAGGATTTTGAGAAATGAAACACGGTCTTTATCATCAGTAAATATATCCCTTCGCTCATTGCCACGTGATAAGACGTGGTAGTAAGCGCCCTCAAATTCTATACGCCATTGCCTTGCCATGACCCATAAAATAATATTAGTTCATTATAGAGTCAAGAAAATAATCACTAATCAAGGTTTGACCCCATGACCCACTCCCAGCACGATGCCGCCTTTGAGCAGGCGTGGGGAACCGGAGGTGGTCATTGGTTATGTCCTTTCGTTATTGCGCCGTCCGCCCCTTTATCGAAGTAACCAAACAACGGCGCTTGAGCAAGATGATGGCGTTCATTGTGTCCCCCAGAAATCTCACGAATTAAAATAGTTAATATCAGGGAGACTCGGGCAAATCCGACGGAATATAAGACCATACGGCACCTGGACCAACCTTAAGGAGCATCTGATACGGAGTGAATAATTCCCAATAAGGCAAATCGGAATCATCTTCCGTGCTTGGGAAAAGTGTTAATTTACATCCATTGCTGAACGTTACTGTGAGAGCAAGATCTGGGTAGCTGGTTTCAAATGCAGTGATAGTAGTCCCCTCGACATGATGAAGTTTCTGCTTAAGTATTTCTGGGTCATCCTCCGATGTAGCTAGTGTTTCGCTTGGACAGTCCAGCCGCCATACCGTCCCACGCGTGCCTAACATCCAGGCCCCCTTTTCCCCACCTGTCATGGATGGCTGTGAGTAAGGAAGTCTGGCCCCAATATCAAGACGCAGTTCATCTCCATAGCCCAGATTTGCTCTCCAACATGTTGCTCCAAGCATTCCACTTGTTATCTCTCCAAGTTTTTCCAAATCCGTAGCTTTAGTCACTTTCTGGATTAGATGTGTCATCATAGTGTCACCTGTTTCTCTATTGGCTTAAGAATTCCCGGGCCTTTTGTTGTAATTCTCTATAGGTGAAGTCGCCACGTTCATTCAATGTTCCACGGTTGCCTGCGGCCTTCTCGGCTTCTAAGAAATCACCAAATTCCCTTCTTTGTTCCGGAGTCATCCTATGTTCGCGGGCGATATCGTCCACTTGCCTGATGTCCTGTTTCCGACCTCCACCGCCTCGGCCGCGGCCACGTGACATCATGTACAAATTGAGCGCTGTTGCAGAGATCTTGCCAGCTTCAGCGAGAGCTATCACCTCGGCCTCAGTTAACGCTAGCGAGCCAGCTGAAGAAACAACACGAAATACAGGAATAGCTCCGCCTGTGGAAAGTTCCAAAACTCCGGTTTCGATTCTCAGACCTCTCATCCAGCTCGCTATTCGTCCTAAGGCAACCCTCCCAGCTACGAATGCTTGGGGCATGGACGCTGCGGCGCTGGCGATTGAAGCGGCCGTCACGCCCGCTCTCATAACATTCGCAATAGGGGCCGCTGCAAGGACATTGTCTCGATGGAACTCGGCTGAAGAAAGTACTTGCCGGATGTGGTCAGGTTTCAGTGTGGGCCAAAGGGAATTTGCTTTCAGTTCCCGCATTCCCTCCCAAGTCCAAGCAAGGCCACGATTGACTCCCGATCGGACCACACCGGCAATACCTCGGGCTGTTGCCTCCCTATCTGCTCGCATAAGGTCATAAGCAAAACCCGCCAAATCCAACCCCACCTCAGCAGCATGCAAAAGGGTAGGGTCGGTCAGACTGCCCTGCCTCGCTTGTTGCAGAAGCCCGGTCACATAAGTGATATGTTCCCTCAAGAAATCATGTTGCGATCGCAGATTTTCGTCGCTTTCAAACAATGGCCACATCTGCTCAGTCTGCCTTTCTACAACCAAAAGCCGGCCTGCAATTTGAGCTCGGCGCCTGCGGGCTTCTTCTTCCTCGCGCGCTTCTGCTACCCGCACTTCACCAAATCCTTGTCGCTGGATCTGAACCTCAGAACCCGGCAATGAAATTCTTGATACTTCTTGCCCTAGCATTACCGCCTCAGCTATGGCATCGACCTCGTGTTCGTGGACTCCATCAGGTTGACTAATTACTGCCTTCGGCCTTTCCCCTTGCTGCAGCACATGCGCTAACTCGTGCGCAAGCAGTCCCCTGCCCTCGAAGGTATTTGGGAGGTACTGCCTTGCTCCAAACACGATATCGCGGCCGACCATGTAAGCCGCCGCTTTGACTGCCCGCGCCGATTCCGCCGCCCTTGCATCCATATGCACGCGCACCTGGCTGAAGTCGTGGCCGAAGCGCGGCTCCATGAACACACGCGTGGCCGGATCCAGCGGCTGGCCGGGCGAATGCAGCACGTCGTGGACGATGGGTGGCACAGTGGCAAGTTGAGGTGCTCCAGAATCTACAGCGCCCCCTGGAACCTGGGGTTGGGGCATGCGCATCACCTGCTCTGCCACCCGGTCTGCTTCCTGTTCATAAATATCATTCGGCTGGCCGATCCTGAGCTTTGCCTGGACATATCCGCCGACTGCAGACCGCCGACCGCTGACTTTTAACAATCTCTGTACCGCCTGATTGCCGATGGTTCTTTGGAGAAATAAGATTTGGTCAACGGGAGAATTTATTGATGGAGAGACATTCGTTTTCTGAGATTTAGAAACTGGACTATTGTTCTTTGTCTCAGTGGCTTTGGTTGTTGCTTTGGCTCTTTCACTCATGGGTTCGGATCTCGAGTTTCGGGTTACGGGTTTCGGGTGTTCATTTATTTCCAATTTGTTTCAACATATTGAATAAATTTGTTTATCTTGCTTCCTAAGTTATTATATTCAGTGAGAAAGTATTGTATTTCTTTTTTATCAAATTCATGAGTATCTTTTATAAAATTCAATTGAAGAATCGTTTCATCACAAGAGGCATGAGCATAAATTAAATACTTAATGAAGTCCGATTTGTATTTTCTTCGCCCATAACCCTCAACAATACAAGCAGTAATTCCCTTTGATGACCTTCTTATTTGATTTCCTTCCTCATACAGTTCATATTTTGGAAGATTTAACGACATTTTATGGACTTTAATCGCAAGTTCATACGATAATTTATAAATTTCCAATTCCCTATAACTTTTCATTGCCTCTTTTTGAACCCGCAACTCGCAACCCGCAACTATCTTTTCCCAACATAGGCCTTCTCATTACTTTCGCTAACCTGTTTGTGAAATTCGGGATCGAGGATTTTTTTGCCAAAATCCTGCCATACCTTCCAGTTTTTGTTGTCCCTGCAATCAAATCCCCTGCAGGGAACCGGGCGGTGTTCATGTACTGTGCATTGAAAGGTCTTCTTATTTAAAGGTCTTCTTATTTAACTGAACACAGTAGCCATCCGTATCGTGGGCAATGAGATATGGCCGGCCGAATTCCCAACGGACGATTCGCTCCTCTACATCCTGCCGGGACAGGGCAAAGGGCAGTTTGCAGCAGGTTGCCTTGCAGACTTCCAAGCGGCTCTGGCAATCGACACAGGCCGCGTGTTCGAATTTGTATTTGTCATATTCAGGGTCCTGATACATGAGTCCCATACCACTTTCTGCAAACCTTTGTACGAGCCGTTCCGCCACCTTCTTCTTCCGTTCATCGAGTTCCTCAATTGAGAGTAACCCCTTTTCATTCAGGAGTTCGATTAATGAATAAAGAAAGGATGTCGATTCCAGTATCTTTTTCGTGTTATCGTTGATACGGGTATGGGTATACAGGAGTCCTGAAGAGAATGCATCGTTTATTTTTGATACGAACTCCGTTAATTTCCCATTTGGTGATTCCATTTTCAGTTTAAATCCTTTCTTTTAGACAGGATTAACAGGATTTCTACAGATCAATAATTTTTTTTCCAAAACAGTTTAGCTCACCACAGAGACGCAAAGTTCGCAAAGATTCTTGCTAAGAACAGAATAGGATATTTCTCACTTTTCATTATTCTCTCTGCATCCTTTGTGCCTTTGCGGTGGACTATTCTCTTAACAAACATCCGCTCCTGCAATGCGCCACTGGCCGTAACATATACTTCTTTGTCCAGATATTCATTACCATCATTTACCTCCTTATTTAGCATGTTGATTTTGAGCATTTTTGAAATGTAGCAAGACTTACCCTCACCCCAACCCATCTTTTAAATTTAATATTTAACAGGCTGTCCGAGAACTCAATCGGCCATCAGATATCATGCTACGTATTGTTGTTATCGTGATGTATTGTCAATATATAGCATAGGCCTGGTTCTGTAATTACATTCTCGGACAACCTGTTAAGATGCGACCCTAATCTTTTTCTCAACTCCAGATTTTTTGAATTTTGCATTCTCGGACAACCTGTCAAGGTTTGACCCCACCA
This sequence comes from Candidatus Brocadia sp., assembly GCA_030837935.1. Classification (GTDB taxonomy): domain Bacteria; phylum Planctomycetota; class Brocadiia; order Brocadiales; family Brocadiaceae; genus Brocadia. The sequence goes on along the minus strand of JAUQXU010000104.1, from coordinate 13,364 downwards.
TCCAAAAACCTTTTATTTAACTAATGTTGCGCAGAAGTTTTATCCCTCGTGTTTAGGCTGTGTATCACATGGATCGTCTTTCGTTGTCTTTTGATCAGCCAAAAAGCGTTCTTCAATTATTTATAACATCTTGCCTGCATTGTAACGCAGGAAATAAGGTGACAATTTTAATACATCTAGACTACGGTTTGATTGGTATACCCTCACCGAGACCAATCGAACCGGGTAATTGAATTGGTTCCAAACTTTTTTCAAAAATCACAAAATTGTCATGACTGATAGTACCTTCCCCTTTACAAGACCCTGTGAGTATTTCTTTAATCTTTCCATCCTGAATTTTCAGAATTATGCCTTCAAGCTTGAGTGAAATATTTATATCGAATCCGATTTTCCCAATCATTTTGTCATTTATCAGTACCTCTATGTATGGGTGATGTTCGGATTTGATGGTATGTTCAGCCAGTGGGACCAGGAAGGTTTCGTCTGGAGAATATTTTTCCCTGTCCAGATATTTTAGGAGTAGTGAATATTTATTCCATGCAATTACCATAATATCAAGCACACCAATATTTAATAAATCCCCAATCTTTTTCATAATTTCGTTAAATGCCACAGGCCACCGGATTCCTTTGGCTTCCTTTGAAAATACTTCTTTTAGTGAAGAAATTTTCTTAGTCGATTCCATTGTGGATAATCTGCTTTGCGACAACTCTTCCCCTTTAAAAGAGAAAAATTGGTTTAAGGTAATTTGTGATTTATCCATGACCTCTCCTGTCGTCGACAATCAAAGAAGAACCTTCTGTCTTAATTTCTTGTTTGCCAGAATCTAAAACCGACCTTAATCGGACTTTAAAATCTGGTTGAATAAAACCTTTCGGTTCAATCTGCTGAACACCATTATCGATCTTTGGCCTGACCTGAATTGTTGGCTTTAAATGTTTTTCTATTCTTCCCGGTCTTTTAATCCTTGAGAAAACAAAGTACCCGCCTCCAAAAAACACAAGGGATCCCACTGATATTCCAACCCATAGTACCATTTGAGGATGTTTTATTATTACATTAATCAAGACAGGATTGCTTTCTGCTACATTTCGTTGATCAATACGAGATACCACATAGGCATGGTAATTTCCAGGTTTTGAATATATATGCTCCGCAACGGCTTCACTAGACCAATCCCTTACTCCACCATCTCCAAAAATGAATCGATATTCGACCTTTTCGATGTTGGGTTCAAGTCTTGCTTTAAAAATAACTGTCCTGTCTGGTTCAGTTTGACTGGGTTCTGCCTCAAGATATGCCCTGATATGAACCGTCTCGACAGTAATGTCAACACTATCACTCTGGAAAAATTCTTCTCCAATTTTGGCGAACAAACTGACGTTATACGTTCCGGGACTTGCATACGTGTGACTTGCCACAGGATCATTTTGCCATTCACTTCTGATTCCGTCTCCAAAATCAAACTGATACAGAATACCTTCAAGCCCTGGCTGAATTTCTCCGGTGAATCTTATACTCTCATTAGGAAAAATTTTATTACTATCTGCTCCCAAAGAGACTCTGTAAACTGTCTTCGGAATTACTTCAATTTGCATTATATTACTTGTGGCAAGAATCTGCTCCCTGCTCCTTGCCATGACAAAAGCTCTATATATCCCGGGTAACGGATAAACATGGTCTACCTCTGACGAAGTCGTCCAGTCGCTCTCTGTCCCATCACCAAAATTAAATCTGTATTCTTTGTGTTGCATATCAGGAATAAGAGAAGCTCTTAATTTTAACTTTTGGTTCAGTTTTATCCTATCATAATCAGCTTTTGTAATCACTTTATATTTTACAGAAGGAAGAATTTCTAGCGTAGCTACTGCTCTATCAGTCTGTTTATAGTTATCGCTTATGTTAAGGGTAATTTCATATCTACCCGGTATTAGCTGGTTCGTGTCAACTTCAAACACAAGACCCGTTGTGTTTTGACCGCCTGGCCCACTCCAATACTCGCTTATCCGTGCATCAGGATCATGTGTAGATTGGCTTTTAAATACAGCCTTTCCTCCCTGTTCTACTGTTAAATACTGGGGATTTATCATTGCTACCGGTTTAGACAGTGGTTTGTCAACAACGATTGTTACAGGATTACTGTTATAGGATTTATCCTTAATTATTGCACTTACAACAGCACGATACGTCCCTTTTTTATAATAGACATGATCCATTAGAGGTTGAATTGTCCAAGCATTTTCTGTTCCATCACCAAAATTAAACTGATATCGAACATTTCGAACTGCCGGGCTCATAGCGGTTTTAAAACTAACGCTTTCTCCTACCATTATGTGTTCCTTATCAGCCCATAAATTAATTCTGATTTCTGGTGTGACTTGAACATCATCAGTTGCAGATGATGTTTTATCAAGAACGATAGTTACTGAGTTACTGACATATTGTTTATCCATAACTATCGCTCTTACAACAGCACGATACGTCCCTTTTTTATAGTAAACATGATTAATTGTAGATTGTCCTGTCGGAACACTCTCAGTACCATCCCCAAAATTGAATTGATACTGAACATTCCGATAGAATGGGCTCGTTTTAACTTCGAATCTGACTTTTTCACCTTCCTTAATGTGATCTTTATCAGCTCTTAAATAAACTTTGATTTCAGACGGAGTTTCTTGTACATCGTCTTTCCTTGGGATAGCAACTTTATCACCTGGTGGGGTTAATACCTTATCAAAAGGAAAACTTTTAGAAGGATACGAAAACCTGAAATCGTCGACGTTGATATGCCCCCACCCCTCTGACGATTCATCCACGATACGAATCCTCCCCGTTTTACCTGCATAAGAGGTAAGGTTCCACTCCACCCTGTGCATAGTCTCAGTATTTCTGCCCGATACATAAAGGACTCTTATACTGCCTTCAATGTGGTCTTCAATAAGCAATTCAACTCGTGTTTGAAAATGGCTTCCTCCGCCAACCAAGAAGCTGAGTATACCTTTTGGAATTGTGAAAGATGCTGATGTCAACGTACCCAGTGGTCTATCTCCCTGAACATCACCTGATTTCTGACCACGCTGTCCCTGGTATTTCTCATATGTGCCAATCCAGTATTTGCCTTGATGCCCAGAAGGTTGACCACGATGCCTGGCAGTAGGGTTATCACCAAGCGTAGGCTGGTAATAAAATGCATCTCCTGTAGGAATCCAACCCCTCATGTTTCCTGTCTCAAAGTCTAGCGTAAAATTAACTGATTGTGCCCAAATACATGAGGTATACAATAAGAGCACAAACCATACAGCTAGTATCCTATGCCAATGCGCAACTCTTAGTGTCAATCTATTAAAACTTTTTCGCATAAATAATAAATATAGAACTTACGCATTTACTAACGGTTAAATGCAACATGAAAGTCGACCAATTATTTATTAACTTTCTCGATTAACCAGCACATCACAACCCACTGAAAGCTGCCAAGCCAAGCAATTACTATTGCTGTACAAAAATAATCAAGCAGCCACCATGACTCAAAGAGTTTAGGACGATAGATTGCAACCAGCCCAAAGGCAACCCAATGGCCCAGACAGTAACCACAACAGACCATTTCCCCGAAAAAAGGGTTCTTCACCCTCACCCATTTTCGTAAAGGCTTGAACAGCTTCGTCTCTGTAACAGTAAAAGAGATTGATGCAGTAACAATTGACAACATAGCCACATCTTTCATTTTATCATCACCTGCTTCAGCACCCGCTCCTGCAATGAGCCGCCGGCCTTAACATGTATTTTTTTACCCAAATATTCATTATCATCATCCCTCCTCCCTCCTCCCTCCTCCCTCTCCTGGTTTGGAGACATGTTACATTGTAGTATTTGATATTTCTCGTTGTATCGGCACTAGTAAATGAAATACACCTCTATTCCCTTTAATAACTTCATTTAAACTAGAGGGGTGTTTCAGCTGGAGAATTAACCTCCATACTATCTTAGCGGTTTCTTCATTCATGGTTTCATGCTGATGAGAAAGTGCATAGTGGTAAATATATCCTATTGCGCTCTGGATTCTGCTTGCCGATATTTGAATGCCGAGGGAGGTGCGCACAATAGGAATACCTGCTGGCACTGAATTACACCTGAGAATAGCAGCCATTTGCGTTGTTACATTGGGTACTAGTTTGACAGCTTCGGCAACTTCCTTGATGTGTCGCGGGTGAAGGAGTTGGTGTTTCGGCGTTCTTCGAAAAAGCCTTCTTAAGGCAACGGTAACCATTGCAAACACCAGGCAGAGAGTTGCTCCAGCATGCCACAGAGAAAAGGCAATGACTCCGTACAATTCAGCCCATACAACAGCGCCCATAAGGAAGAGAGCGACCCACTGAGACTGGGAGAAACCCCAAAGATAGGGGCGTTCTGGGTCTCCACGCATGAACTCGAAGCAGAAACGTCCCACGCCATAGGTTATAACATACCAGGCCAGGCCATCCCCCTGCGGACGGCCGCTCAGGACAAAACCGCTGCCCACAACCACGATGCAGAACACCCACAGCGATTCTATCGCCTGGATAGGAAAAAGCCGTACACCGACGAAGTACGATGTAAAACCGGCTGCGGCATGCCCTTCACGGTAGCAGACACCCCATCTATGTGGTCGCCCATGACAGCAACCGACCATCAAGCAGCCTATGCGACCACAAGCCAGAAACAGGCCTATACCAAGAATGGTCACATCGAGGTAGGATAGGATCGGTTGATGCAAAAACCATAACAGAACTGCAATAATTGCCATTACAGCTATCTGGTGATGAAAGTAGATGAGGCGTTCCTCGCCGGTGAGGATCTTCGTAGCCATAGCCATTGCGAAGAGGGCTAACACCGAAACCACCATGATGGCAGTCATAACCCACGGCGACAGGTTCAAATAGGCCACCAAGGTCATAGACAGAAGGATGGCCAGAGCCAGGCCCGCAAATCCACAAGCTTGAAAAGCGGACCAGGGCTTGCGAAGTATAGGAACTTCTGGGCGGACGAGTTTATCCAGATAACTATTGAATACTTCCCGGAGTGGCGTATTCATTTCTTTATTCCATCTCAACAAAAACTTTATTTTCCGAATCCCATACTAATTTTTCCTTCTTCTCCTTTAGCCATTTGTTCCAATGCTCATAGGCTGTTTTTCCGACCGAGTTCCACCATTCATCCGGAATGGTAGCAAAAGAATCTACCATTTTTTCCTCCCTCCGAGTCATGGCAGCCAAGAGCACTACGGCTGCCCAGGCCCTATCGGGTTCTTTCAGAAGTTTTATGAGTTCACCCAACACGTGCAGGTCACCCATTCCAGACAGGTGAACCAACTCAGAGGGTCCGGTTACAACAACCCGGCGCTCCAAAGTTACAAACTCTGAACCTGGTGGCCTCAGAGTCACAAATTCAATGTGGTCGTTACGAACAGCTTCTAACATACTCTTCGGTTCCATTTGTCTAAAGCTCTCCTTTTGAACATGGCAGCCATAATGGAAGCCCCATGAAAAACTTAATAAAAAAAGCTGCGCTATGATCTTATTTACCACCACTAAGTTCTTTGTAATCTTCCATGTAATGTTGTTCGACTGTCATACCTTTATGAGGTTCATGATGCCGTACTCGTTTCAAGACATCCTTAATGATGTCTTCCTTGGTTTTTTTACCCTCTTTAAATTGCTTATATTCTGAGAGGAAAAATTCGCTATCATACTTATCCCATTTTTCACCTTTTCCGATTGTCTTTTTCATCTCGAACCAGATTTCTCCCATTCGGAGCATTCCTTCGACCTCCAGTTCGACTATCTTATATGCATATTCTTTGGCAGTGAGCTTACCCTTTGTTCCCTTTGCGGCCTCCTTACCAAGCTCAGCAAACTTGGGTGCGCGTATTGCATTGTTTAACTCAAACAAAAAGTCGCTCATAGCTACTACCTTATCCGCTCGGGCCTTAGAAATATAAACGGTGTCACCTACCGTATAAGGCCATGCTCGCTTTCCTGGGCCGTCTTCAGCATATCCGCCGAATTTGGTCCCACCTGCTTCTGCTTCCCTGACCAGCTTCATAGCTGGTTCACTTTTACGAATAAGATCGGCTGCATCTGGAAATTTGGCAGCAAAGTCTTTAAGGAGTTTTGGTTCTTCTTTTGCCTCTTTCTTCTCTTCGGCTTTTTTAGTCTCTTCTTTTACTTCTCTTTTCTCCTCGGCTTCTTTAACCTTTTCTTTTGCTTCTTTTTTCTCCTCTCCAGCTTTTTTATCATCACATCGCTGCAACCTCAACCCAGACTTCAGGTGTGGCATAGAGTTTTTACCAAGATCCGACAAAGTTCTCTTCACCCAGCCCCATACCGATACCATTGCACCCACCGCAGATACATCAGCATCTTCTTCCAACGAGTTGTACTCAGTTTCTCCCTTTTGCAACGTTGCGTCATGAGTACTTCCTCCTCCTTGCTGCATCACATGTGCCAGCTCATGCGCAATGAGGGCATCGCCAATCAGCGTATCCGGCTGATATTCCCCACTCCCAAACGCTATGTCGCCGCCAATCGTGAATGCCCGTGCATTGAGACTATCCGACAACGCTTGTGCCCTGGCATCCGTATGAATGCGAACCCCGGAGAAGTCCACTCCGAAGGTGGACTCCATTCGTGACCTTACACCACTGTCAAGCGAACTGCCGGAACCAAGTTGTGCTTGAATCGCCTGGGGGTCTCCCGCTTCTCTTGCACCTCCTTCTCGCTTCTTGAACAACATCCTACCAACCCCAGAAATCGCTCGCCCCATACCACTCACCAAGCCTCCCATTAACCCCGCCGCAGTTGCACCAGGCATCCCACCTTTTACAAACTCTTCAGGTACACCAGTCATTTCTCCGGTCTTTGCCCACTGCGCAATACCCCGCCGTACCCGTTGCGTGACAATCGGTATATACTGCCGTGCTGTTTTCACACTGGCTGTCTCCGGCGCATACTTTCGTATGGCGCGTTCGACGTGCTGGCTGTCTTGCTTAGCGTAGTGATTGAACCAGCGGTCAATATAGGGACACCCCATAGCCGACCAGATGGTGCCTGATAACGCATCTGCTGCTGTGCTGCACACGGCTGTTCGTAGCTGCGATAGGAACTCACTTTTTCTCATCTGCCCTTGCCCAATGGTCTTCACCTCATCATCCACTATCAGCGCCCGCGTGGGTGTAATACTTTGTTCTGCAACACGATCCGCTTCTTGTTCGTGTTGATCACCTGGCTGACTGGTTTTAAGCTTGGTCTGGATTAAACGGAGCACGGCCTGGTTGCCGATCGTCCGTTGGAGGTACAATATATGCTCAGCTGATGCCATAGCAGACAAAGCAGAGTGAGCAGGGGACTGCGTTTTCCCTTGCTCAGCTATTTGGTTCGACTTTGTTATTTTCTGACGTCCCATATTTCTCACTTCTTTTCACATCGCTACTCATGTTCTTATCCTACACTGGCAAATCTTGTCTGAATTGAAAAGGGCCGTATACCGATATAATACGGCGTAAAGCCGGCCTCCGCGTGCTCCTTGCGGAAACATACCCCCCCCAACGATGCGGCCTTCCATGGCAGCAGCCGACCATCAGGCAGCCGATGCGGCCGCAGGCCAGAAACATGCCGACACACAGAATGGTGATGTCCAGATAGGACAGAATTGATTGCAGTAATAACCACAATACCATTGCAGCTATGATCATTACAGCGATCTCGTGGTGGTAATAAATTACTTTTTTTCACTGGTGATGAGTTTGGTAACCAGTGCAACAGCAATAAAAGTTATCATTACCGACAACCCTATTTCTATCATAATCCAGAAGGAAAGGTCATGCTGGCTAAGCTAAAGCACAGAAAAAACGAACATACCAGACCTGAAAGACCATAGACTTGAAAACTTGACACGCTCTTATGACCCAACATTAGACGAGGAAGTAAGAACGCATTCAGATTAGAGTTAAATTGTTTTATCACTCTTCGTATCCCTTCACAAGATCCTTCGAAGGATATCGTATGAGCTTCATATTTCGCGGACCGAGAGCGGAAATCAAAGTTCTCCCTTGAGCTCGCTGAGCTTGTTGTGGAACCTGTTTTCTATGATCTTGCACCATGAGTTATCCCAGCCCTCCTGAGCTTTCACTTTAACGAGGGAAGTAGCGAACCATGTGCCCATGTCGTACTCTTCCTGTAGCTCCTTGTGTATGCTGCGAAGCACTTCATCGACGTTGCCGTAGGCCTCGCCCTGAGCCACGGCTTTGTTTCCGAGATGCGCTAGAAAGCAGGTGATCGCCCAGTGTAGCCGCTCATGACGGAGCAAGACCTTGTCCTGATTTGTCTGCGAGGATTCCTCCATCTGCGTGTTCTCAGCCCTGAGCCTTGCCTGGTATACACGGTTACCGTCGGGCCCAACCATCATATCGATGGTGGAAGAGACTTGAGCATCAAAAGGGTCGAGAGATCCATCGTCTACTGGTAGAAAGTCATTGAAGTCCAGGACCCGGGGAGGTTTACAAGTCCCGTAGTCGAAATCTCCAGCCGAGGGACACTTCTCTTGTTTTGGTTCTTTTTTTGCTACTTTCTTCTCCTCGGCTTTCTTCTCCTCACATCGCTGGAGCCTCAACCCAGACCTGAGCCGAGGCATAGCGTTTTTACCAATCCCCGCCAACGCTCCCTTCACTCCGCCCCACACTGATACCACCGTGCCAACAGCAGATACATCCGCATCCTCTTCAAGTGAGTTGTACGCTGCGTCTCCTTTTTGCATGGGGACAGAACTACTCCCTCCTCCCTGCTGCACCACGTGCGCTAATTCATGGGCAATCAGCGCATCGCCAATCAACGTTCCCGGCTGATACTCCCCTGACCCAAACGCAATATCACTTCCAATCGTAAACGCCCTAGCATTGAGATTAGTATTCAACTCTTGAGCCTTTGCATTCGTGTGAATGCGAACTCCACTAAAGTCCACCCCAAGCGCTGATTCCATCCGCGATTTCACACTGCCTTCAAGCGCATATCCTGAGCCAAGTTGTCCGTGAATTGCTTCTGGTTCTTCAGCTTCTCTTGCTCCTCCTTCTCGCCCTTTGAACAACATCCTACCAATCCCAGAGATTGCTCGCCCTGCACCGCGCACCAGACTTGACACAACACTGCCCACTGCCGAGAGTGCCCCGCTCACCAAGCCTCCCATGAGCCCAGCCGCAGTTGCACCGGGCATCCCACCTTTTACAAACTCTTCGGGTACTCCGGTCATTTCTCCGGTCTTTGCCCACTGCTCAATGCCGCGCCGTACCCGTTGCGTGACAATCGGTATATACTCCCGTGCTGTTTTCACACTAGCTGTCTCCGGCGCATACTTTCGAATGGCGCGTTCGACGTGCTGGCTGTCTTGCTTAGCGTAGTGATTGAACCAGCGGTCAATATAGGGACATCCCATAGCCGACCAGATGGTGCCTGATAGAGCATCTTCTGCTGTGCTGCACATGGCTGTTCGTAGCTGCGATAGGAACTCGCTTTTTCTCATCTGCCCAGGTCTAACATCTCCCGCATTACCCTCTACAATTAGTCCTGGAGAAGGGGTCTCAGTGCGCGCAGCAGGTTCCTTCTCCTGACGCTGAATCATTGGCGTGACTGTGGATGCAAGCGCCTTGCGCTGGACTACCTCTTCTTCCTCCTCTGCGCACTTGAGACAAGTTCTTTTACCACTTGCGCAGGCTGCGCATTTTTTTTGAATGTTCGGTGGACCATCGGATATACCCGTGGCAACTCCGTCCGACGAATTCATCACTTCTTCGGACAGCCGGTCCGCTTCCTGCTCATATTGATCTCCCGGCACGTTGATTTTGAGTTCGGCCTGGAGGACACTTGATTTCAGGAGACGTTGGACGGCCTGGTTACCAATCGTTTGTTGAAGACGTAACAAGGGATGGAGTGTCGTTGGCTGACCTAAGCCGTTCTCATTTTCAGCTACGTGTGTCAGTTCCCTGGATGACTTTTGTACGGACTTTTCTGCTGCTTGAGTTTTTCGCATAGAGAAAACCTTATCTTATTCTGGTTCTGGTGACTTCTCTTCAGCTCTCCCGCGCCGTTTCTTGGTTGTCGGTTCTTCTTTTGAAAGTTGTGGAGTCGACGGAAATGTTTTCCCCACTACAATAATCTCCTTGTCCCAGGTCGCTGTGGAGCAATCTGGGTTGATCACAGTTAATGTGTGTGGACCTGGATTAGCTTCTGTCGATACATTTATGATAATTGCAACTTTATCTGCTTTTACCGTGATATCACTTACCGTGATTCCTTGCCCTAAATCCACGCTCAAACCCTCTTTGAAGCTGCTTCCTGAGATTGTCAACTGCTTCCCCTTATCACCAATGTTAACCTCCATAGGTGCCACATTCGTCACCTTAAGCAAATCTGCTGTACACTTCCACCAGAAATGGCCAAAGGAGATTACCATCCGACGACATTCGCAGTTATCTATCTTCTTAATCATTCCGTTCTCGTCAACCTCTACCTTCGCCAGAACAACCCAGGGCTCGGAAGTACAGGGAGGACATTGGGGAATCGACCCCTTAGCAAGTTCTTCAAGGTCAAGTTTTGGAGGGGTTTTATGAGATTCCGGACACTCGGTTAAAACGCAGACCTCATAGCCGTCGCACACGCGTGAATACTCACACTGTGTTTCATCACAGCCACAGCCAACTGGTTGCACGCGAACCGGGCGGGCCATGATCTCTTTATACTTGACAGCGACATAGAGCGGACCGCTCTCCCGCTTGACAAAAACCTCACTGCACCACGGGTCCGCCGGTTCGATACAATGATCGCCGGTAACACCCGTAAGGCACATAGTACGTAAATCAAGGGTATGGTCACAATCAATCATGATCTCATCACCATATGGGCCAAGGATATACCCCGGCCTCACAATGACTTTCCAGGGTTCAAGTCCGTCCCCATTGGCTTTCGGCATTGGACACACCAGCGCACCGCATACCACACCCCATCCATGCAAAAGGCGATTGTGCCGGCGCAGTTTGTTGCGGAAATACTCCTGCTCCAGCGTCATATCGGCTGGTGTAATAAGCTGGCGCGGAAAATAGCGAGGACGTTCAGCAATGCAACTATCGCTAAGCATATCATGGCACAGACTTTCAGTTTTCATAGATAATCTCCTTATCTTATTCAATAGTTATGGTTTTCCACCTCGTGGGTGACCTCGTTCTTTACGCATCAGTGCGAGTATCAACTCAAAGAGTAGGTCATTCGTGTAAACTATCGGACGGATGGTGATGTCAATATCATTCGGGTCATAGGTCACACCTGATACCGGCAATGGCACATTTGCTAAAGGAACACAGGGGTCATCAGGCAGGCAAGGACATTCTTCCGTTATCCATCTAGCAAGGGCACGATAATCAATCTGGTCTCCCGAAATTACATCGGGTATGGAACACTCTGTGTGCACCTCAGGGGACTTTCCTTCCTTTATCACGACTTTGTAACGTTCGCGGATCGCTCCTGGTGCGCAGAGTTCAACCGTTTTGCAATCGCCGGCCAGCACAGGCATCGGGTCGCTCTCACATTCGAGAAAACAGATACAGACGTGCACAAAGTTGTCTTCGTCACACGGTTCTTGCTTCGGTGTTTCAGATTTTTGAGCAGGAACATCCGGGAGTTTTACCGGTTTCGATGATTCGGGTACGATAATTTCCCGTCCCCATTTGTCAATGGCAAAACCAGGTAGCACGATAATACTTTTTTCATCCTTGCATAGTTGCACATCCAGACCGCAGACAACCCCATAGCCAGAAACCAGGCGATTGAGTAACCAGCGCTTGGCGTTTAAGTAGTTCGTCTCGAGTTCAAAATGATAGACATCCAGGAGCTTTCCATAAAAGTAACGATTACGCTCCGGTGTCTTAAGACCTGTTTTTTTCATATTTGATATTTCTGTTCCATGCATGATCTTCCTCCTCTTAAAGAAACTAATAAAAAACTTCGAAATTTCTCAACATTAAGTTAGATTTCTCACTCAGCTGGGAATGACATTGGTATTCACTCCCTTGTCATTCAGAGGAGTGAAATGACGAAGAATCTTTGCTTTGAAATTCCTATTGCAATCATGATAAACGCACTTCTTTTTGAAAACCATTCACTATCGCCCATCCTTTCATCTATTCTACTACTCCTTCCCCAAGACGTGTCGTTATTCCTAATTGGTTTTCTTCTTCAATACGTCCATGAGATTCACCACCCAGTATGAGACCCGTCTCGGAAACAGGCATTTTACCTACCCTGCCGGGAGGCGATGGACATGCCACAACGGTGTCAATTCCCACCCTGGCCTGAAACCCGATCCGTATTCTGGGCTCAATAACGCAGAGATGATAGGTCGTATGTGCAGGCTTTTCACGGTTAATAAGGACGCGTACCTCATCCAGCTTTTTCTCGCTAAGAAACTGCCCGCGATATACCTGCACGCTAAACTGATGAGCTACATCCTCAAAGAAGGGGACACCGAATTCCTCCTGAGTAATGAGGTGGGATTGATCCAAAACGGCCGTAGTGCCTACCACCGCACCCTGGGCCTCGGCCGGAGCCAGCATGGTTGTAAATCCGAGGATAGAATTCTCTGTCTCTCCCGTCGATGACGTTTCATCCGTCGGTAATGACCACCAGGCCGCATGGAGAATAGGCTCTTCAATCCGTGCATCAACCCCAGCAAAGAAACGCAACGCCTTGCGAAGGCCTTCTGCTGTGCCGCGAAGGGCATACATATCAAAGGCATTGACAATCGCCTGTCGCTTCTTATCCTCTGACCAATTCTCATCAAGGTCAACCGCCAGCCACCCCGCCAGCCATTGTAAAAAATCAGCAGGTACCGCATCAGGATCGAAAAGGATGCTCAGGTTTGCGATTTTATCCTCCACGTCATGAAAAAGGCTTTCAAACAAAGAAAGGAAACGAATGAGAAACGACCGAGACTTAGGGTCTTCCCTGTAGATGAACGGAAGGTATTGTATATAGGTTTCGTGATCAAAATCGAGTCTCATTTGAGATAGGACGGGACTGGTCAAACCTTCACTGATAAATTCAGCACCAACCCATACCTCATCTAAAGGTTTTCCTGGAAACAGACACTCAGGGACGTCCAATTCTATTGGGTTCCAGGGTGGAACGGCAAAAGGTTCTGTGGCTTTAGGATCGGGTGTATGCGGAGCAGTATGCTGACTGGAAGCATACACGAAAAGCCGGAAGTGAGTGCCCTGCGATAAGGGAGCAATCACTGCCTTCAGACGATGCCACTGCTCAGAGCGATTGCTCTTATTTTTGAATGGC
>JAUQXU010000103.1 GCA_030837935.1 Candidatus Brocadia sp. | reverse complement strand
ACGCAGAGAACTACACCGGTGCAGGTAAGCAGTCTGAGCGGGGTTATTGCCATCGCAGGGGGATATGGTCACACGATAGCCCTGAAATCAGATGGGACGGTATGGGCGTGGGGAAGGAATGATCAGGGACAATTGGGAGACAGCACGACAACGTATAGCTTAACGCCCGTGCAAGTAAGCGGCCTGAGCGGCGTATTTGCCATTGCGGGTGGATCGTTTCAAACGCTTGCCCTGAAGTCAGACGGAACGGTGTGGGCGTGGGGAGACAATCTCAGAGTGGGAGAATATCCAGCCACGCCTAGACATACCCCAGTACAGGTAAGCGGCTTGAGCGGGGTTATAGTTATCGCCGCAGGGGGAGACCGTCAGGCGCTCGCCCTGAAGTCCGATGGTACGGTGTGGGCATGGGGAAATAATTGGTATGGTCAATTGGGAGACGGCACGACCACAGATAAGGATACTCCCGTGCAGGTAAGCGGCCTGAGTGGTGTAGTTGCCACAGCAGGGGGATATTCTCACAGCCTTGCCCTGAAGTCAGGCGGAACGGTGTGGGCATGGGGATATAACGGTAATGGTCAATTAGGTGACGGGACGACTGTCAATAAGAATGCCCCGGTGCAGGTAATCGACCCAGATGCCGAGCCGGATCAGTTTGCCTTTACCGACGAGGCGAATGTGGCTTTAAGTACGCTCGTTACCTCGAACACCATTACCGTATCGGGTATTAATGCCGCCGCCACTATTTCCATAACAGTCGGTGAATATTCAATTAATAATGACACATATACCTCCGCTTCGGGTACGGTAAACAACGGAGATACCGTCACGGTACGCCAAACGTCATCGGCAAGTTACAGTACGACAACAGATGCTGTACTCACCATTGGTGGTATTTCAGACACTTTTAGTGTAACAACGCATGCAGAATCCACGGTTGTTGATCTGGTTTCCTTTGAAGGAGAGGTTTCTGGAGACGGTCTTGTAACCCTAACTTGGCAAACGGCCACAGAGACCGACAATGCCGGGTTCAACCTCTACCGTTCCAGGCTCAAAGACGGTAACTATAAAAAGCTCAATAGCTTTCTTATTCCTTCCGAAGGCAACGAGGTTGAAGGCTCAAGCTACAGCTACGAAGATACACCGCCTGCAAGCAGTACGTATTACTACAAACTGGAGGATGTGGATTATGATGAGACAGGCACGATGCATGGACCGGTGAAGGTGAGGGTAAAGAAATAGATGCCAGATGACAGATGCAGGTCGTAGCGCGGGTGGTTCATCCCTCGCCATATAATTAACGAATGGTTGCCGACCATGAAGGATCGGCGCTACGTTGTAATGTGAATGTTGTAGCACGGGCGGCTTGCGGCTGGTTCAATCGTGGACGATTGAACCAGCCAAAGAGAAACAAAGGGTTTTTGCCTTTTGCATACCTTGCTTGCCTTGTGGAATAACCTATTCCATCGGGGCGGCTTGGCGTGAGACTTTTTATTTATTAGTAAATTTTTTGTTTAAAAAAATTTGGAAGACTGGATAAACACTACGCGTTAAATCAACACCACGTGCTGGATCAACGCCAAAGAGACGTCTCTCTATGATTTGCAACGAATCCTCTTGTATACATCTGCCATTCTTACACAACGAGCATTCCGCATCTCTTGGGTATCTCACACAGCTATCGGGAGGCATGCAAAATTCCAAAGAACACCTATTGCGCTACGCAAATATAACTCAGGGTGAAAACGAAACTTGTCCTCGTGGAAACGGGGATTCGCTTCCCGGATCAATCAGGCGGTAACAGCTCAACGCTTTGAGAAGGTTCAGCCAGCCCCCGTTTCCACGAGGGCAGGCTTGTCCCTTTACGGCTTGTTGGCAAACGTCCTCACCAAAATGTTTCCAGTTCCTGGAGATTCCACACAAAAAATCCCAACAAGCACGCGCCCCATTCACGGGGACGATGCAACTCAATTTTATCCAACTGCACCCGAACGGTCTCACAAGCCAGTATCGGCAACTCTTCGCGGTCGTCCGGAAACAGTGCGAATTGTTTTGCCTTAAAATCTTCACCCGAAAACGCCTCTATTGTCCGAACCCATCCTGCCCATTTATTACTATTGAGTTCGCCCAAAGTAAAAAACTTGCCTGCCCTCTGCTGACTTGACTGTTAATTATTGCACTCCCATAGCGTGCGTTTTTCCATCCTTCGTCCCTGATTTTTCTCGCAGAAACATTCAAGCATTTTCGCAGTTTCCCCTGAATGCGTCAATAGGGTAGGTCGGCACTACAAGCCGTTTTGAAAATTCACCCCTTTAATATCAAGGGTTGTAGCGAGATTCATGCCTAAGAATAACCGTTTTTAGACGCGAATTGCGAAAGTCGGGTTAGAGGAGAAGGTTCAGAAGGGGAAGAAAAAGACGGGAGATACGGGATGGATTTGTGGCACTTTCATAAACTCCACTATCCCATTGCCGGTTTATGCACTCCCGCATCGAAACCAACTATGCAGCACTTCCTTTGTCTCTGATATGAACGCCATCAGCGGATGATACGAATTATGCCCCTTCTTCTTGGGGTTGTATCCAGACTTCGCTCCCCCCTGATTTCCATACACCCCATCCACCGTTGAGTCAACATCGACCCACAGAACATCCAGTGCACTCCCGAGCCTCTTGCCCGATCGTATCATACGCTTCCATACCTTCCCCCTGAACCGATGCATCATGCCGGTCATCTCTATAATATCTCCATGGCTTATTGTTTTCATAATACGTCCAAGCATTGTATCCACGGGAAACTCATCCCACCCAGCCATCTTCTGGATCACTTCGTCCGCCCATACCTTTACCACCTGCACCATTGAAGTCTCTCCCGCTATCAGCATGTTACTATCATTTGCACTACATCGACAAACTGATACTTCGCATTTGTCCCTCGCTCCTTGCGTATTGCCTCTCCTACCACTTTCCTGAACAGTAACATCCCCTGAAGTTCAATACCGGCAAAAGCCCCGCATGCACGGTTATTCGGAGTTTCAAGAAATATCTTCCTGGGTGCGTAAAGAAGATCATCCTGCGTGGTGACGGGGAGTTCATTGGTGGGAGAGTGTGGACGCAGCTCTGGAAGAAGGGTATCTGTTTGTCTTTGGTAATAAGGAATGCAATCCACCCTTTGATCCAGCTATGTGGTACAAGGTTCGGGAAAGGGAGGGGGTTGAATATAATGAGTGTTTCTATCAGCCGATGGGGTGGAAACAGATGAGTTGTTTTGTTGCCATGGGCATACCGGAAGACGAACCACGAGAAGGAGAGGCCGTTCAACTGAAACTTTTTGAAGACGGCAAGTATATCTACCGAGTATTTGTCACAAACAAGGTGGAAAAGGCTCAGAAAGTGATAGAAGAGTATGACCAGAGGACAGATAGTGAGAACCTGATAAGGATGCCAAGCGAGAGGGATTGGCAGCCATAGTATCGAGCAAGTTTGCAAGCAACTCTGCATACTTTCAGATCGTAATGCTTTCCTACAATATTTGGCGGTCGTTTAAGATGGTTGCAGGACATAGCCAGGTGGAACAGGGAAGACAGGCAGAAGAAAGTAACGCGGAATCAAAATGTGCTGCAAGAGAAGTGATAGACAATACCATACGGATTGCCCATTTGAAGCTTTTGATCATAGCAGCCAAGATTACTGGTCATTCGAACACCTATGAAGTGAAAATATTTACAGCATGGTAGTAAGGTTGCAGGCCTTTTTCGGTTCATGGCATATCTCGATGAACGTCTCCATCTGGTAAGGCCTTGGCTTGACAGCAAGGAGATGACCTTCAAGAAAACTTTGAGTACTGGGGATAAAGCAAATTGCTTTTCCTCCGTGACGTTAGTGCAAGAAATTTCTTGCACGTAGTGGTAACCACAGGCAAGAGGTGGTATCTTTGAGTGAAAAAGAGCTGGAAATACACTTATAATACTTCTTGGTATGGGTGAGCGGTTACTGGTGTAGATGCTGATTTGATAAAATTTTACCGCTCACAACGGGATCGGTCTGTTTGGTGCAAGATTCAGTATTATTTTCCTTCTTTTCCATGTCCATTATTTACGAGAGTAGTATAAGATCATTTTATAAATGCAAGTGTTTTTTGATAATTTCTGCAAATTCAGGTACCAAAAGCTCTATTAAGCGATCAAGATCTTCATACTCCATGCTCGTAATAATTTCTCGTATCTTTTTAGCCTCTTTTTGATCATTTATGGATTTATGTGACCATATTTTTTTAATTAACCTTCGAAGGAAATCTATATGCTCTCTCCTGTTCACCGATTTGAGCAATGTGTTCAATTCCTTGACGTTAATATTTGACCATTCCTCTATATTTTTAAAAAGATTTCCTGTGAGTTCCATTGCTTTAATCTCAAAGTATTTTTCACCTTCTTTATTCAAGCTATCCAACCTAACAGACAAATCACGTATATCTAGTAAATATTTGTGCTTATCCCTTCTCCTAAATATAAACTTATTATGATCACGGTCTTCAATCAATAAAGCGTATGAGAAACCATATCTCTCTAATTTATATCTTCCATCTGACCAACGTGGAGGAGTCAACAAAATAAAAGCAGTTTCCGCATTACTTTTAGCAATAAGATCAATAATAGAGAAATCTATTTCACCCAAAGTGTTTTCAGGTATAAACATCTTTATTATTTTTTCCTTACCTGTTTGCTTAAAAGGATTTCCACTGCCCTTTCCTATAAATTCCGGATTTATATTCAGCAAGGGCGCCATTTTTACTAAAGTATCCATCGATAAAGTCGCCCTTAGTTTTTCAAATTGAGTGATAGCGGATTGGCTTATATTGATTGCCTCAGCTATCTCTTTCTGCGAAATTCCCTGCGCTTCTCTTGCCATGCGAATAAATAGTGCTAAGTTTTCCATAAAATATTTATAACTTATTTATTAAGCATAATCAACTTAATTATAAAAAATCAATTGACAAAACTTATTACATATATTATAAGTGATATTACTGTTATTATAAGTAATTAGCAGATACTACAAATACAAAAATAACCAAATTATAAATTGTTTGAAGCATTTTCGGATCATTGTCCATAATTGCCTATATTCTGAAAGGATGTGATATCTGCATGACATATCAGTGCTTGGACAACATATAAAATTACAGCAGCTAAGAAATAATTTTTCGGGTAAACCCTTATGAGCCAAAGGATCATAAAAGGGCATGGAAATGTTTTTTTAGACATTTAACCCCGTTTTCGTGCAAATACTAAAAGGAGAAAAAAATGCAAATAAATGTCGTTAAATTTTATAGCGACTATGGTGTATGCGAAATCAAAAAAAACACTACTGGAGAATACGTTGGTTTATGTCCAGCGTGTGCTCAACACACATTTTGCTTCAACAAAGATGGGCAATTTTGTTGCCACTATTGCCGGCAGTCAGAGTATGCTGAGGGTGCAGAGGGTAATGTTATTACATATTTAAGAGATCACCATGGAATGGACAATAAGAATATCTCCATAATTCTGGAGAAATATAACATGAAAAATACCCAAGCAAAACGTTCATTAATATCCTGCTTTATTGAGGGTGGATATTTTATTATAGCTCGAAAAATATTTGACTCTGCCATTTGGCGGGACAATCCGGATCTTCTGAAGCTTTTTTTATACCTCATTGGGAAGGCAAGGCACAGCTCCGTACCAAAAAATTATCCTGGATTTGTTATTAATCGAGGCGAACTGATTACAAGCCTACTTGAGATCGCAGAAAACAACGAGTATACAGAACTAGATGGCCATAAAAGAAAATGGTCGAATCCAACAGTATCACGTATGCTTACGAGACTGCAAAAACATAATCTAATTAAAAAAATTAAAGATACATATGGAACTCATATAACTATATGTAACTACAATACTTACCAAAACCATAATAATTATCAAGAAGACCTCCAAAAAAAATCAAATTACATTGTTGGCGGATATTTCATTATTGCCAGAAAAATATTTGACTCTGCCATTTGGCGAGGCAATTCGCACATCCTAAAATTGTTCATACTCCTCATTGGCAGGGCAAGACACAGTAATAATCCAGAAAATTACAATGGGTTTAATATTCAAAGAGGAGATTTACTCATAAAGCTTTCTGAAGTAGTAGATGCCAATGAACACATAGGAACTAACGGACGAGTCCAAAAATGGTCAAAGCCAGAAGTATCCGATATGCTTGAAAAACTGGAACAGCAAAAACTAATCAAAATAATTAGCAACATCGGCGAAACGCATATACTAAGTGTATGCAAATACAATATTTTTCAAGAACCAAACAACTATGCCGTGAAATTATAATGAAATACCTCTGAAACAAAGATGAAATTCCAATGAAATAAGGGTAAAAACGGAATGCAAACAAACAATAATGTATATAAATTAAATAATGTTAATAATGCCAAATAATGCAAAGAAGAATTTTGTCGGAACAAAGTTCCGACGTTGTTTTTCTTCAGACATACCTAATTATTTTAGTGAAAAACAATAGCAAGTTCCGAAACCGATTATATTTTATAAAGATATTAGCATCTGTGTATCATTTACAGGTACAATAAATGGTCAAGTTTTCAAAAGAATATTTAGAAAAAACAGCCAAAGTTTGGCAACAGTACTATGATACTCCGCTTTCATTGGAAGACGCCAGAGAAATAGCTGAAAATATGATAGGTTTGTGTTCATTTTTATTTGAACTTGAACAAAAAAACGGCGTGGAGAAAGGACTGTACAATAATAATTGGAATTAAAATTCTCGAATACAATTGTAAATCCATACGAAAAACGATATAAATTGGAAGCAAGATTTAAAGAATGTGATTAGAATGCCGGGGTTTAATGTAGAAAAGTAAAAAGGAGATAAAGAGTATGGGAAAAGCTCTCTTATATGTACGCGTATCAAGCAAAGAGCAAGAAAGGGAAGGCTATTCTTTGGATGCCCAGGAGAAACTTGGACGTGATTATGCTCTTCGCAAGAATCTTGATATTGTAAAGGTCTGGAAGGTTTCTGAATCGGCATGGGATGAAGGTCGTACCGCATTTAATCAAATGATTGAGTACGCGAAAAGACACAATGAAGTAAACCATATTATTTTCGATATTACTGATCGGATGACACGAAACGACTTTGACAAACTCAAAATATATACTTTGATAAAAGAATTTGACAAAACAGTTCATTTTTCGAGAACCAACAAAGTTTTTAATAAGCATTCCGGTCCAGACGAAGAGTTTATGTTTGATATAGACGTTGCAGTTGCCAAAAAAATGTCTAATGATATATCAAGAAAAACCAAAATGGGTATGCTTGAGAAGGCAGAGCAAGGTACCTATCCTTCAAGTGCTCCTTCAGGATACAAAAATAATAAGTTAACCGGTGTAATTGAAGAAGACGAGAAAATAGCCCCTTATATAAAAGAGGCGTTTTCCCTTATGGCAACCGGCTCTTATTCTCTTAGTATGATTGCAGATAAACTTTATAAAGATGGGTTAAGAGGTAAAAAAGGTAATCGTATGGGTGAAAGTTCGCTTCATTATTTACTTAATAATCCATTTTATTATGGCACATTTGAGTGGAAAGGTAAACTGTATAAAGGAAACCATAGTCCTTTGATCTCAAAAGAACTATTCGAGAAAATACAGAATATTTTAACAGGAAGCTTTCGGCCATATTCAAACAAAAAGGGGTTTTGTTTTAATAACCTGATGGTGTGTGGAATTTGTGGTTGCAAAGTTCTTGGTGAAGAAAAGAAAAAGAAATCAAGGAGTGGAACTAAAAATTACACGTATTACCACTGCACTTTCTCAAAAGGGAGACAAAATCATAACGGCGGCGTGTATGTCAGGGAGGACAAGTTGATAGAGATGTTTGAAGAACCTATAAAGAAGATTACCTTAAATAGAGAAATGGCAGAGTGGTTGAAAGAAGGTTTGTGTGAATATAATAAGAACACCTTTAAAATACAAGGAAATCGCCTTAATGCAATTCAGAATCAACGCGATAAAATAAAAAATCGATTGAGCAAATTATACGATTCTAAATTTGATGGAGAGCTTAGTGACGATATTTTCAGTGCCAAAGAAGTGGAATACAAAAATCAACTTACTGAAATTGAATCACAAATGGGCGGATTGCAAGTAACAGATTGTGATTTTAATGAATTCGGCAATAAAACCTTCGAACTCTCAAAAATGCTTTACTCACAATATGTTAGAGCAAATTGCGAAGATAAGGCTAAAATCTTAAAATTTATAGCTTCGAACTACATTCTGAATGACGTAAGTCTTTGCCCTACATACAGAAAGCCCTTCGACATACTCGCCGAAGGGCTTTCTCATTTAAATTGGCTCCCCCGGTAGGATTCGAACCTACAACCAACCGGTTAACAGCCGGCTACTCTACCATTGAGCTACAGGGGAATGTTTTATTTTCTTTAAAATTATTGTAAATAACTAAGCAATCTGGACAATTCTTTTCTCATATCATGGCGATGGGTAATCATATCCAAAAAGCCATGCTCTAACAAAAACTCCGCTGTCTGAAAACCTTTTGGAAGGGCACGTTTTATCGTTTCCTGAATAACCCTGGGACCTGCGAAACCTATCAATGCCTTTGGTTCAGCTATTGTAATATCAGCTAAAGACGCAAAACTAGCCATTACACCACCCAAAGAGGGGTCGGTTAATATTGAAATATATAAACCACCAGCATCTTGCAACCGCGCTATAGCCGCACTGGTCTTTGCCATTTGCATCAGAGAAAAAACTCCCTCCTGCATACGAGCGCCGCCCCCTGAACCAGAAATAATAATTAAAGGTAGCTTTTGCTCCGTAGCCTTTTCTGCGATACGGGCAATTTTTTCTCCCACGACAGAACCCATGCTTCCCATGATAAAACTCGGATCGGTAATTCCAATCATTATTTCCTTGCCCAGTATCTTTCCTTTTCCTACTATTACCGCCTCCTTCAGCCCCGTCTTTTGTTGTTCTGCGATGACTCTTTCAGGATAGGTTATCCTGTCTTTAAACTGAAGTGGGTCGCACGGTATCATATTAGCCCACATCTCTTCGAAGCTGTTTTCATCGAGCAAGAGATTCAGTCTATCTCTGCTGAATATTCGAAAGTGGTAGTTGCATTCAGGACAAACGAACATCCTTTCTTCAACGGTTTTTTTAAATAGCATACCCCTACACCCATCGCAACGTATCCATAACCCATTGGGCATATCCCTTTTTTTTCTAAAAAAAACCATAGGCAAGCATCTCTTTTGTAATAAAATACCTTATTATAGTATCCTTAAAGAACAGCACAGATATCAGAAGTAGTTTCTGATCAGTTAAAAAATCTTCGAATGATTGAGAAATTTCTTTTTATGCAATTGAATCAATTTAATGTCAGCACATATTTTTTGAAATCATGATTTAATAAAAATATATTATACAAGTTTATAAACTTTTATTAAAAAAACAAGTTGTTTTTTACAACCACATAAATTTGTATAAAATGAGAGTGTTTAAGGCATTGATAGAAAATCTACGTGTTTACTCTGTTATAGGATTCTTCGCGAATAACCTGCTCAGCCATTTGTCTGAGGGTTTTAATTGCATTGCATGGGTCATTCGTTTTGAAAATTGCTGATGCCGCAACTAATACATTCGCCCCTTGTTGAACAGCCTGGGAAATGGTTTCTGTTGTGATGCCACCGTCTACTTCGATATCTAATTCATCCGGTGCTATGTTGCGCAACCTTGCAATCTTTGGTAAAACCTTCGACATGAACTTTTGCCCTGCAAAACCTGGATTTACCGACATAACAAGTACCATATCTAAAGCATCTAAAAGGTCTTCAACCAGTTCGGTCGGCGTATCCGGATTCAGCGATACACAAGCCTTTAAACCTGTTTTCTTAATTAATGAAATAATCTCTTTTGGTTTTTCTGTAGTCTCTATGTGAAAAGTTATCAAATCTCCGCCCCGCGCTGATGCAGCAAAAGTCTTCACATAGCGCTCAGGGTGTTCAATCATCAGGTGAATATCTAAAGGTACCTGTGTAATACGTCGTATCCCCTCGATAATAAAAGGACCCATAGTAATGTTAGGGACAAAATGTCCATCCATAACGTCGATATGGATCAAATCGATACCTGCCAATTCTATCTTTTTGATTTCTTCTTCCAGGCGTACAGGATTTGCGGCAAGAATGGATGCTGCGATCTTGATTTTTGGTTGCATATTCTTTTCTACTTTGATTTTTTTCCTGATGATCAAGAATAAAGGGAAAATAATTCCCTCATATATTTTAACTGTTCTTTGTTGCTCAGGAGGGCGAAGGCTGAGATGGTCTTACACTCCTCCTCCTGTCAGATAATGATGCAATTCCGGGGAGCTCTCCCCCTTCTAATAATTTCAGGAATGCTCCGCCGCCTGTAGAAATAAACGATACTTCGTGCGTTTTTCCCGATTTATGAAACGCCATATCAGTATCACCACCACCTACGATTGTTGAGGCATGAGAGCTTGTTACTGCATCTACCATGGCATACGTTCCACGGCTAAAAGCATCAAATTCAAATGCGCCCATAGGACCGTTCCAGACAATCGTCTTTGCATCTTGGAGAGCTTCAATAAATAGCTTTGTCGTTGCGGGACCAATATCAAGGGCAATCCACTTTTCTGGTATTTCCTGATATGGAACGACCTTTGTTTCCGCCTCGCCATTAAAATTCTCTGCAACAACAAAGTCCACGGGTAAATACAGCTTTGTACCATTTTTCCTGGACATATCCATCAAATTTTTTACCACATCGAGCATGCTGTCCTCAACTAAGGATTTACCGACGCAGAAACCCTGTGCTTTGAGGAAGGTGAAAGCCATTGCTCCTCCGATAAGAACTTTATCCATCTTCTTGGATAGATTTTCAATAATCTTTATCTTATCAGAAACCTTTGCGCCGCCTAAAAGCGCTACGACCGGCCGCATAGGTTTATTAACGGCCTTCTCAAAATATTCCATCTCTTTCTTAAGCAGGAATCCTGCTGCTGATAATACATAACCATCGATGCCAGTCATCGATGCATGCTTTCTGTGACAGTTTCCGAAGGCATCTTGTATAAATACATCACACAGACTGGCCAACTCTGCCGCAAAAGACGGGTCGTTCTTTTCTTCGCCGGGATGAAACCGCAAATTTTCGAGCAGAATCACATCGCCATAATGCATCTCTTCGATTTGTTTTTTTACCTTTGGACCAACACAATCCTCCGCCATAAGCACCTTTACCTTTTCGCCGAGGAAACGTTGTAGTCTCCTTACGACAGGCTTAAGAGTGTACTTTGTATTTGCTTTGCCCTCCGGCCTACCCAGATGCGAGGCAATAATTACCTTTGCTTCCTCATCTAACAGATAGTTAATCGTCGGCAGTGTTGCTCTTATCCTGGTATCATCAGTGATATTTCCCTCTTCGTCTAAAGGGACATTATAGTCGGTCCGAACCATCACCCTCTTTTTTCGTACATCAATATCTTTTATAAATAATTTATGCATAGAATCTACTCAGTTTAATGATAGATTTCGTGGTTTATAAACTTAGAGACGGGCGATCAACTCGACAAGGTCAACCATACGATTTGAAAACCCCCACTCATTGTCATACCAGGACACTACCTTCACCATACGTTTATCAATTACATATGTTAGAGCGGAGTCAAAGATGCTTGAATGACTATTCCCAATAATGTCTGATGAGACAATAGGGTCTTCGCAATATTCCAAAATGCCCTTCAGTTCTCCTTCGGCAGCCCTTTTCATAGCGGCGTTAACAGTTTCTGCCGTAACATCTTTTGAAACAAGGACGACTAGATCCGTCACTGAGCCGTTAGCAACGGGTACGCGCATAGCCAAACCGTCTAATTTGCCTTTCAGTGAGGGGATTACCTCTCCAATGGCTTTAGCTGCACCCGTTGTTGTGGGAATAATATTCACCGCTGCTGCCCTTGCCCGCCTGAGGTCTTTATGGATGAGATCGCTGATACGCTGGTCGTTTGTATATGCGTGAATTGTTGTCATCATCCCCTTTTCAATACCAAAGCTATCATGAATTACTTTTGCTAAAGGCGCCAAACAATTTGTTGTGCATGAGGCATTGGATACAATCTTGTGTTCTGGTTTAAGATCCGTTGTATTAACACCCACGACAATCGTGGCGTCGATTTTGTCTTTGGCCGGCGCTGAAAGTATAACCTTCCTGGCGCCTGCATCCAGATGCCTGGCACAATCAGCCCGAGAGGTAAAAATCCCGGTTGATTCTATTACAATATCAACCCCAAGTGATTTCCATGGTAACTTCGAAGGATCTTTCTCCATGAGCAACTTAACTTCTTTACCATTTACAAGTAATGATTTTTCTTTTGCCTCTACGCTGCCATCAAATCTACCATGTACTGAATCATACTTTAATAATATTTCCAACGATTTCGAGTCGGCAAGATCGTTGATAGCCAAAACGTCGATACCTCCTCGGTAAGCAATTGCACGAAAGACATTTCTTCCGATCCTTCCAAAACCATTTATACCAATCTTAATAGCCATAGTTGTCATCCTTTTGCTTATACTTATGCCTACTGGTAAGAAGGAGTTAAACTAACACCCCAACAAAATAAACATATGATAAAATGCCGAACAAAGACAAGGTATTTTAGCAGGCAGGTATAATTTGTCAAGTATTTTAATATCCACGAAAATACATTCTTTGGTTATATCGAGGAAATCCTTTCGGGTTTAAAGAGGGCGAGATGAAATAGTGTCCGCCAAAACTGCAAATAAAAACCACAGAGAAGTGAAATTCGTATTACAACAATGCCGAATGCCGATCAGGTTCGAAGATCGATGCCTTGTGGTAGGATGCTAAATTGCATTGAAAATACTGAAAATACCATTAAAATATAAACACATGAAGACGTTAGAACGAGTAAAAGTATTGGAAAATTTATAAATCATGTATATCGCCAAAATCGTCTATGACCGAATCGCATAAATTATTTCAGTCCGTAAGGATTATCAGTGTCTGCACCTTCTTAAGCCGCATCCTTGGTCTTGCAAGGGACATGATTTGTGCGAGTATTTTTGGAACAAGTATGGTGTGGGACGCTTTTACTGTGGCATTTAAAATTCCCAACCTGTTTCGGCGTCTCTTTAGTGAAGGTGCTCTCAGCGCGGCCTTTATCCCCGTCTTTACTGAAAACATAGAAAAACGTGGCAAGGCGGAGGCCCTTGTTTTTGTCAATGTCATCGCTACAGCACTGATTATTATCCTGGGTGGTATTGTTCTTCTTGGGGAAAGTTCTTTCTTCGTTATTCCCAGGATATTCCAGATGCAGGAAAAGTGGCATCTGATATTTAAACTGCTTATTATCATGTTCCCGTATGTCTTCTTCATTTGTATGGTAGCCTTTATGGCGGCAGTACTGAATACGCTTCATCATTTTTTCATGCCTGCCCTTGCGCCTGTTGTTATGAATATCTGCTGGATATCGGGTGCCGTTTTAGCTCCGTATACAGGGAAGACGCTGGATACGATGATTTATGCAATTGCTATATCAACCTTCGTGTCAGGTCTTGTTCAGGTAATCATCCACATTCCCATCCTCCGGAAGAAAGAAATATATTATCAATTCATTCCCCGATTTTCACATCCGGGGCTGAAATTAGTATTAACACGCATGGCACCTGTTGTCTTTGGATTAGGTATAGTTCAGGTTAACGTGCTCTTGGATAGTCTCATTGCTGTTGGATTTTCCTCTCCTGATGGTGGACCAAACCATTTTAATTTTGCAGGAATCATTCTCCATTTTCCTATGAAAGCGGGCGCCGCATCGGTACTCTATTACAGCGATAGGTTAATCCAATTCCCCCTGGGGGTATTCGGTATCGCCGTGGCAACTGCCGTTTTCCCTCTTTTTTCAACCCATGCGGTACGGGAAGATTGGAATAAGTTTTCGACCTCCTTCAATAAGGCGTTAAAATTCATACTCTTCATTGGCATTCCTGCGTCCCTTTCCATTATCATGCTTCGGGAACCTATCGTCGATCTCCTTTACAGGAGAAATAAGTTTGACGCAGAATCCGCTTATAGGACTTCACGTGTCATCCTTTTTTATGCTGTTGGAATATGGGCATACTGTGGGTTGCATGTGTTGATCCGTGCGTTTTACTCCGTCAAGGATACCGTCACTCCTGTTAAGGTTGGGGCAGTGTGTGTTGGGTTAAACCTCATTTTAAATCTTTCGCTTATATGGGTATTACAGGAAGGTGGTTTAGCTCTTTCCACCGCCATCAGCGCTATCGTACAAATCGTTATTTTGGCGATTATCTTACAAAAAAGGCTTCACATTAAGATAGAAAACGAAGTTTTTGTTTCATTGCAGAAAACTGTGGTTGCTTCGATCGTAATGGCATGTGCGTGCTGGTCTACCCTTAAGATATTTCCTGATCTGAACGGAGGAGGAAGCCTCTATTTTAAAGGGCTTCGACTCTTTGTCCCCATGTTGTCCGCATCTGCTGCGTTTGCAGGAACCTCTGTCTTGCTCAAATCAGAAGAGTTTTCGCATCTGGTCAGACTATCTTTAAGAAAAACATAACAGTTTGTGGAATAGGAGTTAGTAAAACCCTTCTCTTCGGTGTCATCCTTTTGTATAGTTCCGCAATACTATGATTAAAATCCAGACTGTGTCAATTACCAGTTTGTCTTTAGCTGAGCTAGAGGCATTGTGTATCGTGATGAAAGAACCTGTTTATAGAGCCAGACAAATTCTTTCCTGGGTCTATGACAAAGGCGCAACGACCTTTGACCAGATGTCTAACCTTTCTAAAGATTTCAGACGTAAGCTTTCAGAAAAACACAGGGTAATCCAGACTAACGTTGATACTATTACACAAACTGCACATGGCACAGAGAAGTTTTTGATTCACTTAGCTGATGATAACGTGATAGAGAGCGTCCTGTTAAGAGAAGGCAAAAGGATTACTGCATGTGTTTCCACGCAAGTAGGCTGTGCAATGGCATGCCGGTTTTGTGCGAGTGGTCTCCTGGGTCTGGAAAGAAACCTTACCACGGGCGAAATTGTTGAGCAAGTCCTTCATATTAAAAATCATCTTCTTCCGGACGAACATCTCACCAATATCGTTTTTATGGGGATTGGTGAACCGCTTGCAAATTACGATAACGTCGTCAAGTCTCTGAGGATTATGAATGCTGAGTGGGGATTAGGGATCGGGGCGCGTCATATTACCATCTCAACGGTTGGCGCTGCTGATGGTATTCGTCGATTGGCGCAAGAAGGGATTCAGGTAAATCTTGCAATATCTCTCCACGCAGCCGACGATATGATACGGTCTCAGATAATCCCATCGAATAAAAAGATTGGTATTAAAAACATTATTGCCGCAGCCAGGGAATATTTTGAAATTACCAGGCGGGACATCAGTTTTGAATATATCCTGATCGATGGCGTCAACGCGGCAAAACAAGACGCAGAGTCACTGGTTCAATTACTCAAAGGTATTCAATGCAATATGAATGTTCTTCCCTTAAATCCTGTGAAGGAATTCAATCTGAAACCGCCATCCCGCGAAACGATTGAATTATTTTGTAAGACATTAGAAAAACACGGACTTGTCGTGACCGTTCGAAAGAAAAAAGGTGATAATATTAATGCTGCATGCGGTCAACTTCGCCTGCAGCGGCATAAAATTTTATGGAAAAACTGAAAATATTTTGTTATGAGATATAGAGTATGCCTATTTAGCGAAAAAGGAGAATTTCTATCGTTAGTCATATAAAAATTGAACTGATAGATGCACTGAAAGAAATGGTTGTAAGGGCTATTGAACAGGCCAGTTCATTCAAGAGTTCCAGGTATGCTGATGTAAGACTTGGTATACATGAGATAAAATATGCCCATGCCGAGAACGGTAAGGCAAGAGGTATGGGGGAAGATTGTTCTATTTCTTTTGGAATCAGGGTGCTTGCTGGTGAAATGAGTGCATGGGGATTTTACGGTCAGCCCATCGGAGAGGTTGAATCTAACCCGAAAAGTTTTAGCAAAATACTTACGCTTGGAATAAGCAGGGCATATGCAAGGGCTATAGCCAACGCGAGCAAAAAAGCGGAGTTTAAGTCATTTGCCCCATCGTTAACCGATGTAAAACTTGCCAAAATTGATGTCTGCAAGGATACCACGCATGCTATTTTTGATGATGACCCAGGAACTATACCTGTGAAAGAGATTCTCGCCCTTTGTACAAAAATTTCCGGGGAGATGCGCGATGTTAATCAAGATGTGCAGTACGCCTTCATAGATGCGCAAACGGGCATACACAGAGAGCTGTTTTGCAGTACTGAAGGCGCCTGCATTGACCAATCGTATGCACTTACACAGGGAACGGTCGCAGTTGTAGCGCAAAAATCAGCTGGTATGCCTGAGACTTGTCATGATCACCTGGGTGACCTCCGTGGATGGGAAGTGCTAAAAGGTAAAAATGTTTACAAGCAGTCGCTTGCAGATTTTGCATTTATGAGAACGCATGAAACCCTGGAACTTGCCGGGGCAGAATTTCTGGCCGCTACGAACGATCCTGTTGTAGTGGTAACAAACCCGCATTTTAACGCACTTTTAGTCCATGAAATTGTAGGGCATCCGACGGAGGCTGACAGGGCGCTGAAGCTGGAAACGGCTTATGCCGGACGATCCTGGTTGTTAGGCGATTTGCATGACAACGAATTGGGAAAACAGATTGCATCGCCCTTGTTAACCGCGTACTCAGACCCATCCGCAAACGGATATGGACATTACAAGTACGATGCGGAAGGGACGCCTGCAAAACGGGTAAACCTTATTGAAAATGGAATACTCAGGGAGTTTATGAATGGACTTGAATACGCTGCGATCCTAAACTATCAGCCAAACGGCTCTATGAGGGCGACAGAATCCCATGCGGTGCCTCTCGTAAGGATGACGAATACCGTTGTAGCGAATGGGAGTAAATCGCCGGCAGAAATAGTTGCCGAAGTCAAAGATGGATATTTTATCGTCAACCATCGGATTCCATCGATTAGCGAATCCAGGGAAAATTTTCGAATTTCTGCACAAAAGGTATATAAGATAGAAAGTGGAAAGATAGCAAAATTATATCGGCAGGGCGGTATTACTGCGGATTCTAAAGATTTTCTCATGAACATCGATGCCGTGGGAAATGATTTTTCAATTTTTCCTATACCCAATTGCGGGAAAGGCCAACCGATGCAGATCATGCGTGTTGGAAATGGTGGCCCAACCTTGCGTTCTAAGGCAAAATTAACAGGACATTGAGAATTATGATTGATACTGAACAACTGAAAACTTGCGTCAGTAACGGAATAGACTTCGTCAAAAAACAGAAAGGCGTTGTCGATGCGGAGATCTTTGCGTCATGGAACGAACAGATAACGGTACGCTTAAATTATACTTCGGACATCCCCTGCAATGGCGTCCAGGAACCCAAATCAACACAGGTTAGCGGCATAGGTTTACTGGCTGTCTTTAAGACAGGAAAAGAGACGAAGGTGGGATTTGGCAGTTCCTCCAACACTATTACCCCACAGGGTATCGCAGAGGCATTTGATAAGGCAAAAAGGAATAAAATATATGACCCGGACTTCCATTCTCTTCCTGTACCTATCGGTAAGTCAATGCTAGAAAACTATCACGACCCTGCGGTAATGGAAATTCGCGATGAGACAATTGTTGATTTAGGCTGGCAAGGATTAAAGGGGGCACTTGCAGAATATAATCAGGAACGTTCTTGCAAGACAATTATCG
>JAUQXU010000102.1 GCA_030837935.1 Candidatus Brocadia sp. | reverse complement strand
TTTTGTCTATCAACGAATTTCAAGCCATTTTCAAGAGCTTCGATGTTGTTGACAAGATAATCTTCTAATTTATTTTCGGGGATTTGGTTGCGTGATGATGAATGAGAAAATCCTTTCAGTTTCTTCTCGCCCAAATTATGAAATAAATATTCCGAGAACTCAGCACATTCACTATAATGCTTTGGCTTTACAGCAGTTCGCCTTGATTCATAATAATAATGAATATTTCCAAAAGCTGATGGAACAATAACAGTGGGTAAATATCTTCCCTCAAATAACGTGACTTCAGGGCAAATATTTTCCGCGTAGAAGAAAACAGACCCTCCGTATTTCTCTGGCTCTACCCATCTCATTTGTTCTACTTCTTTAATCATTTTTTCGGGTTCCCAGTATTGGCCCTCGGAAACTAAGAAATCATCAAATGAGACTTTTGCACCTACCACATCGAACCCTAAAACATATCGCGTCCATACTGCCTTGCAACACTTCTTAAGAATGGGACATCTTTTGGGTAGCCCCTCTTTTGAAGATATCGAATAGTATTTTCCTTGGGAATAACCAACTGTTCGGTCTTCTCTCGTGTATTATTCTCCCAGATAATATTCATTTTTATCTTTAATCCGCGATTGCAAACATGGTATTTTCTGACACAGCAGATGTCAAGTAGAATCAGCAAGTTTATACTAAAAGCCGAAAGATATTTTCTGTGCCCTATTTACTCTCATCCTTACAGAAAAACACCTCTACCAGATCGCCAGATAACGAAGTGGACTGAAACATGCTTGAAACACGAACACGGGGGCACTCAGCCTCAAGAACGTTCATGTCAGACTAAAGCCTTGCCAAACCTACAAAATATCTTTATAGTAATGCACAAGATACAAGATAAATAAATTGTTACAATAAATTAAAATTCTAAACGGTTATTTCTAAAGCATTTTCCAGGAGATAGTCTAAATGACTGAACAAACAAATAAAATCATCTATTCCATGCATAAGGTAAGCAAACATTACGAGAAGAAGCCCGTATTGAAGGATATTTCCCTTTCGTATTTTTACGGCGCGAAGATTGGTGTATTAGGCTTAAATGGTTCAGGAAAGAGTTCCCTCCTGCGCATTCTTGCCGGAAAAGACAAGGATTTTAACGGACAGGCAACCCTTTCCCCCGGCTACACGGTTGGATTTCTCGAACAGGAACCGTTCCTGGACGAAACAAAAACGGTGCGTGAAATTGCAGAACAGGGGGTTCAGGAATTGGTAGAACTCCACAATGAGTACAACCGTATTAACGAACAATTTGCCGAACCTATGTCGGATGAAGACATGAACAATCTGATAGAACGGCAGGGAGAAGTACAGGGAAAAATCGAGGCTCTTGGCGCATGGGACCTGGACGCTCGTCTGGAAATGGCAATGGACGCCCTCCGTTGCCCCGAAGGGGACACGCTGACAAAGGTGTTGTCCGGAGGAGAACGACGACGTATAGCGCTTTGCCGGTTATTATTGCAGGAACCTGATATTTTACTTTTAGACGAACCGACAAATCACCTTGACGCAGAATCGATTGCCTGGCTGGAGCGCCATTTGCAAAATTATGCAGGTACGGTAATCGCAGTAACGCATGATCGTTATTTTCTCGATAATGTAGCCGGCTGGATATTGGAGCTGGATAGGGGGTATGGCATTCCATGGAAGGGGAATTATTCGTCCTGGCTTGAGCAAAAGCAAAAGAGGTTACAGCAGGAAGAAAAGCAAGAAACGGAACGGCAAAAAACCTTACAGCGTGAATTGGAATGGATCAGGATGTCACCCAAGGGCAGGCACGCAAAATCGAAGGCGCGCATTAATTCTTACGAATCACTTCTTGAGCAACAAAGTGAAAGCCGGATAAAGGACTTAGAAATCTATATCCCGCCAGGGCCGAGATTGGGTAATTTGGTCGTTGAGGCAAACAACGTGACCAAGGCATACGGAGACCGTATTTTGGTAGAGGGGATGACATTCTCCTTGCCGCGCGGAGGGATTGTCGGAATCATTGGCCCTAACGGCGCTGGAAAAACCACACTATTCCGCATGATTACCGGTCAGGAAAAGCCTGATTCTGGCACTATCCGTGTGGGAGAGTCGGTTAAGCTCGCATACGTCGAACAAGGCCGTGAAACCCTCGATCCAA
>JAUQXU010000001.1 GCA_030837935.1 Candidatus Brocadia sp. | reverse complement strand
TCTTTTACCGGGTTTATTGTCATCAAAAGTATATTTGCTTATCGATTTTTTGAAATAACTCTCATAATCAAGTATCAAAAGCGATTCACCTGTACGGATCACATTGCTTTGAATACCGAAACCTTTAGGAGCCAGCGGGATCGGCGGCATTTCTTTCAAAGAGGGTTTATATCCTTCAGTCCATACACTAAGAAGCCGGATCATATTATCATCTTTGTCATATGAAGAAACTATCATCGTATCACAAGGCACAAGTCCGGAAACTATCTTGTATGAATTATCGTAAACTGATTTCAGGTCAAGTGTTTTTGTAAGCTTTCTTTGTGCTTCGTAAAGAACAGATATTTCTTTAGATTTATTGCGAAGAGCTTCTTCTGCTTTTTTTCTTACATCTATTTCAGATTGTGCCAGTGAATAAAGTTTTGCATTTGCTATTGATACACTTAGCTGAGATGAGAATGCTTCCAGCATTCTAAGGTCATCTTGTGTGTAAGCATTGCGTTTGCAGCTTAAGACCTGAACTATTCCAATAACCTTACTTTCAAGTTTCAAAGGTACTATTATGGCTGCTTTATTGACTGTTCTGCCCTTACCCTGCACAATTTTACCTTGTTTGTTGAAGTCATACCTTTTCTTGCTCTTTTTTAGATACTTTCTGTAATCATCAATTATCTTTGCTTTACCTGATCTTATTACTTCACTCTGTATTCCAAAGCCTTTCGGAGATAATGCAATCGCAGGAAGTGTTGAAATATCCTGTTTAATTCCTTCCTGCCATGCTGCCAGGCATCTGATTAGTCTTTCTTTGGGGCCAAAAGACGAAATTAGCATAGTATCACACGGCAAATTTTCTTTTACTATCTTAAATATCTCGTCAAAAATTTTCTCTGAATCTAGTGTCCCTGAAAGTTCCTTTCCTGCTCTGTACAAAAGTTCTATATCATTGCTCTTTTTCTTAAGATCCGTTTCAGCCGCAAGTTTATCCGTAACATCGTTTACAAGTATCAATATTGCCTTTCTGCCTCCGAAATCAACTGGTGTCCTTGTGATCTCAACATCGATTATCTCTCCGCTTTTTTTCATGTGTTTCCATGCGCCCACATTGCCGGATCTATATTTCATCCTGCTGTGCATTTCCTTTTTCCAATGCCTCAGGAATCTGGCTCTATCGGGCTGAGGCCTGATATCTAGCAGAGTAAGGCGAAGGAATTCTTTTTCTGAGTATCCGTAATGCCTGATTGCAGTTTTGTTCACAGCAATTATCCGCATAGTTTCCGTATCATAAATGAACATAGGATGCGGATTATCGTAAAACAGCAGTTTATACTGTGTTTCGCTTTCTTTCAATGCAAGTTCTGCCAGCTTGCGCTCGGTTGAATTAACATGCATTACTACTGCGCCGGTTGGTCTCGTTTTACCTATGGGTGATATAAGCAGCCGGAACCATCTTTGTTCACTTGGCGAGTGGCAGGGATACTCCAGCTGGAATTCCTTCAATTCACCCTTCAGTACTTTCCTGATACC
>JAUQXU010000101.1 GCA_030837935.1 Candidatus Brocadia sp. | reverse complement strand
ACCTTTTACCCTGGGATCAGAAAGGATACTGGGCCACGCAGGTTGCCACCAATATCATGGGTACTGTTCCTGTGATCGGGAAATATATTAAAATAATACACCAGGGAGGAGGCGACTATGGGAATTTTACCATCACCCGTTTTTACACCCTTCATGTATTTCTATTACCACTTTCACTCGTCTTTTTTCTCTTTATTCATATAGCGCTTTTTCGTAAACATGGCGTAACCCCGTATTGGAAAATGAGTGAAGAGGTATTTAAAAACCGTGTTGACCCCTTCTGGCCAGACCAAATATTTAAAGATATCGTATTTGCCATAGGAATGTATGCAGCACTTGCTGGGGTGGTCTTTTGGGCTGGTGGAGCAGAACTTCAGGCGCCGGCCGACCCTGCGTCAAATTACCTTGCCAGACCAGAATGGTACTTCCTGTTTCTGTTCCAGCTCTTAAAATATTGCCAGGGAAAATTTCTAATTGTAGGTACCGTTATCGTCCCTGCCCTTGCTTTGGCTTTCCTGTTCGTACTGCCATTTATCGACAGAAATCCATCACAATATCCATCCAAAAGAGTGCCATTTTTTGGTGCTGTATTTTCTGGATTGGCAGGGGTTATTGCCTTAACCGCCGTTGCAATCTACCATGACAGTCAGGATATCCATATTATTCATCAGCAGGAAGAAGCCGAGAAACAGGCAGCTAGGGCCGTAAAACTGGCAGCAAGGGGTATTCCACCTGCGGGCGGAATGGCTATTTTTCTCAATGATCCGATATACCTGGGGGAAAAGATTTTCAAAGAAAGTTGTATTGGGTGCCATATGATAAGAGGAGAAGGCGGAGAAAATGGACCCGATTTTACCAATTTTGGATCAAGGGAATGGGTGACTGAGTTGCTAAGAAATCCCAAGGATAAAAAGTATTTTAAAGAATCAGGGGCTATGCCGCCAGTAAAACTCCCCGATGAATCGCTCCTGGATATGTCTGAATTCTTGCTCAGCCAGTCAGGAGGTTTGATAAATCAAAATACCGAAAGAGTAGAGAGGGGAAGAGAGCTTGTCCTGAAGGGTAATTGTGTCGTTTGCCATCCCTTTGGTAACAAAGAAATGAAAAAGGTCGCACCGAATTTGACTGAGTATTTGTCGGAGACGTGGTTAAAAGAGTTTATCAAAAACCCTGCTGACCCTAAATTCTACGGTGCCAGGAATAAGATGCCTGGCTTTGATAAACTTACTGACAGGGAACTGGATGCGCTTGTGCAATATCTATTTAGTTTGTCGAAAGATCGGGTGCTTGTTTCCGAGAAACAAGAAAAGGGGAAAAGAGTATATGTGTTTGGTTTAACCAATCCAAGGACAGTCCCTATTTGTAAAGACAAGTCCTGAGCGAGAGGCAACCTCATCAAATCTTTAAGAGGAAATTAAAGGGTGTGCTCTTCATACTTTGATGTTCAACATAGCACCTTTTTGTAATAGATGTCCTATATCAACGGCAGGTAAAGGTTGGCTGTAAATGTATCCCTGGATGTTGTTGCAATGGAGTTTACTCAAAAAGGCAGCCTGATCTTTGTTTTCAACGCCTTCGGCTACTACCTTCAGTTTGAGGCTTTCAGCCACGGCGATAATGGCTGTAACAATTGCCGCATCATCCTGGTTTGTAGTAATATCGCGGACAAATGACCGGTCAATCTTGATCGTGTCGATGGGAAATCGTTTCAGGTAGCTCAGAGAAGAATATTCAGTGCCAAAATCATCAATAGAGAGGAATATCCCAAGCGCCTTTAGTTCCTGGAGCGTTGTAAGGACATCAATGCTATTTTGCATAACAATGCTTTCGGTGAGTTCCAGTTCCAGGTGATGTGGGTCGAGCCCCGTTGCCTGCAACACCTTTGTGACTATATTAACAAGGTGTTGTTGTTTAAATTGACGTACTGAGAGGTTTACGGTAATGCGAAGCGTTGAAAACCCTGCATCGTGCCATGCCCTGGTTTGGGCACAGGCTGTCATCAGTACCCATTCGCCAATCGGGACAATGAGACCGGTTTCTTCGGCAATGGGAATAAATTTGGCGGGATAAATCATCCCTAGATTTGGATGCTGCCAACGTGCCAGGGCCTCCATACTCATGATTTGTCCCGTGTTCTGATCTACAAGTGGCTGGTAATATACTAACAGCTCCCCTCTTTCCAGCGCCTTTCTCAGGTCATTTTCCAGCGTCAACCTTTCGAGGTTATTAATGTTCATATCTTCCATGTAAAACTTAAAGGTGCCTCCGCCATGCTCTTTAGCATGATACATGGCAATGTCTGCCTTTTTGATCAGGCTGTCTGCGTCTTCTGCATCTAATGGATATATGGCAATACCCAGACTGGGAGTGACGTGTATTTCGCGACCCTCAAGCCGAAAGGAAGAGGATATGGCGTTGACAATTTTTTGCGCTATAAGGGCTGCATCCTGCGGATGCTCAATATCCGGGATAATGAAGGTAAATTCGTCTCCACCAAGTCGTGACACGGTATCTCCTTCACGTACACAGCCCCTCAGCCTTTCCGCTAAAGCATTAAGCACTAAATCACCAAAGGCATGCCCCAGAGTGTCATTGATGATTTTGAACCGATCCAGATCGAGAAAAATGATTGCAGTTAGCCGTTTATTGCGGTGTGCATGGATCATTTCCTGTTGTAAACGATCACGAAACAGGGTACGGTTAGGCAGATTTGTTAGTGTGTCGTGGTGCGCCATATGTCTGATTCGTTCTTCGGACGCCTTTTTATCAGTAATATCTTCGTGTATGGCAACAAAGTGGCGTACTTTTCCGGCGTTATCCAGAAGCGGAGTAATGGTCTGGTTCACGATATAAAAGCTGCCATCTTTATGACGATCGATGATTTCTCCATGCCAGACCTTTCCTTCAAGCAGGGTCTGCCATATCTGCTGATAGAATGATGGTTCATATTTGCCTGACTTGAACAGGCGTGGGGTACGGCCATGTACATCTTCCCGTGTATATCCACTCAGCTTGATAAACGCTTCATTGATCCACGTAATATGGCCGCTAGAATCGGTAATAAATACAGCATTGGCTACCGCTGCCATTGCAGCGCTGTGCAGCCGCAACTGTTGTTGGTCTTTTGCTATCAGCAAGGTTACGCTAATACGTGCGGCCAGATTTTCCAACAAACGAACCGTTTCTGTATCAAAGGCGTTAGATACCAGGGCATACAGGTTAAGCGTACCGAATACCTTATTTTGAGCGCTTAGAGGAACAACAATGAAGGATTGCAAGCCATAGGGGTAAGCTTGTTTCCGGTAGAGTTGAAAAACGGGTTCTTGTGTGTCGATGGCCTGTGTTTTTCCCATACGAATGGCAAGGTCAACCAGGCATTCATTCTCAGAGGCATTACCCCATTGCACTTTGAGATCGTTAAGATAGTCGACGTGAGTGCCGGCTTGTGCAGAAATATTAACCGTGCCATCTTCTTCCTCCTTTATGCCTATCCAGACCAGAGGATAAGAGAAGATATCTATAAGACGTGTGCATACATACGGCAGGATAAAGTCCTGTGTTTGTCCTTGTAATACCAATTGATCGATTTCATAAAGCAAAGCATCAATAGACTGGATTCTTTTGTGCTTCGTGATATCAGCAACTACGCCCATCACGCCGTCAATATTGCCTTGCCCATCATGCAGAGGCGCTGTAGATATGCTAATGTCAATCGGAGAGCCATCCCGCTTCTGGCAACGTACCTCAGCGTCCGTAAATGATTCACCACGCAACACTCTTTCGTGCAATGCCCGGAACTTTTCCTGTTTATCTTTGGGGACGATTGGGAGGGGGTGGCGGAGTACCTCTTGTTTGTTCCATCCGAATATGCGTTCAGCCGCATGATTCCACAGAATAACATTTCCCTGTGGATCAAGGGCAATAATAGCCAGCGGTGAGGCCTGAATCAGCGCCTGAAGCGTTTGATTGGTTTCACTGAGTGATTCTTCTGTACGCTTGCGCTCAGTGATATCAGTAGCTATTTCGAGCCGAACGATACGGCCATCACCCCACTTTATTGCCTTATCGGAAATTGAGTACCATCGTTTGTTGACGGTATTTTGGAATTCCCAGGAGTAAATACCTGCAGGATTTCCATTCGTATCGAGAAGTTTATCATTCGTACAAAAATTGCACTGATTTGACTGATTTGACTGAAGCACTTGCCAGCAGATTTTCCCCTCTATATCTCCGAAAATACTCTGTAAGTATTTGTTTGCATAAAGGATTTCGTATGTTTTCATGTCTGCAACATAAACCACGGCATTGAGACCGTTCAAAATTGAGATGACGTGTTCATGTGATTCATTTAGAGCTTTTTCCAGGCGCTTACGCTCCGTAACGTCTCTGGCAATACCAATAGTTCTGATTATATTTCCTTTACCATCTCTTAAATGAAAATTTCTGTATTCGCATACCGTGCCGGTATTTTTAAAACTGAGTTCAAATTGAAGGATTTCTCCTTTTATTGCCCGGGCATGAGCATCTATTGCCTTTTTCAGGTTTTCTTCATCAAAAAGGGGTGAGAATGATTTTCCAAAGAATGCTTCAGGCTTATACCCGGTAAGTTTTTCAAATATCTTGTTTACATATAAAATATTACCTTGTATATCACAAATATATGCAAGGTCCCTTATTTCAGAGAATAGCATTTTAAAAATTTTCAATTCTTCGTTAATCTTCTCGTTTTCTGTAATATCTACGAAAGCTGTGCCCACACAGTTGTTGGAAAGCGGGAAGGCCTTAACCGAAAAGGCACCATTCAAATTGCCTTTGTCAACAAAATGATCCTCTTTCAGGTCTTTTACTTTCCCGGAACGGACAACTTCGGCATAGATCTTTGGGACTTCTGTCCCGATGAGGTCAGGGAAACTTTCTGCCATGGTCTTTCCAATGAAATTCCCCGTTGCAAGTCCGGTAAATTGCATTGAAGCAGTATTGGCGGCAATAAGTTTGTAGGTTTTTACATCGTCAATATTTTCCAAATGCCAGACAACCAGGCCGATTTGTATATTATTTAAAATCTCTGCATAGAGCCGAATGCTCTCCTCAGCCCGTTTGCGTTCGGTGATGTCTCTAAAGACACTCTGAACGATTTTCTTATTACCTGAAAAAGTAACACTGGTATGTATCTCAACAGGTATTTTATGGCCATTTTTGTGCTGAACACAGAGGTCTTTTGTAAAAGCCTTAACGGTTTTAACGTGATATTCAAGTGTCTTGGTATAATGTATTGTTTCTTCTTCAGGGTAAAGTTGTGTATGATGTATGCCAACGATCTCTTCGCGAAGATATCCAAACAAGTCTTCTGCTCTTTTATTTGCATCGATAATTATGCCTGATTCTGCATCGGTGATAAAAATAGCATCATTGGTAATATCGAGGAGTTTGCGATATTTTGTTTCAGCATCCCGGAATGTTTCATTATCTTGCTTAGGTTCCGTGATATCCTCTGCCGAACCATAGATATGAATGACACGGCCCTGTGCTTCGCCCCATACCGGCTGGGCATAATCTCGCAGCCATAGTATCTCGCCGCTTTTGCTGATTATACGAAATTTGCTTATGTTCGACTGACCAGAAAGCAGACGGTTGTAATGCTGGGAGAAGACAGGTATGTCATCAGGATAGATGAGACTATGCCAGCCACCACGCACATTCACTTCTTCAAAGGTGTATCCCGTAATGAAGGTAAAGGCTTCGGTCGCGCATTCGTAGAAGAGGGCACCATCAGGTTCAACGCGGAAAGTGTATGCATAGTCGGCAATAGATTCAGATTCAACACAATAACGTTCTTGAGAAACATTGCCTTGCTTATTGGTTACCGTATGCTCTCTGTCTAACCTGGCCTTCTTCAGACTCTCCTTCACCACACCTGGCAGCCGGTGCATTTGTTTCTTAGTGAGATAATCACTCAGGCCAGATTTCATCCCCTCTACGGCGATTTCTTCGCTCCCGTTATTGGTTACCATGATTACGGGTACATACGGGAAACGGTTTTTGATCGTTCTGAGAATCCACAATCCGTCCGTCCAGTTCAGGAGACGGTCGGTGATTACCACATCGAAGTCACCTCGATCGATAGCCTCATCAAAATCCTCCCGTTTGATTACTTCGAGGAACTCTAAACCATAAAACTCCTTCTGTAACCCCTGCTTGATCCGTTCTCGATCATCCTGGTTGTTATCAAGAATCAGAAATTTCATGGCTTACCTTCATGATAGATGTATTTGTTTTGCAGAAATACAAAATAAGATCAAGGTTGAAATTCTTTGTTAACAATACACACGACTTTTTTGAAGTACATACAAAAAAAGCCTTACTGCAGATATTTAGTTAATCATTACCTTACTCACTATTTTGTTTGTAATTTTCCAATTACGCCTATTATCGGTTGCTCTTGTGCATTTTATTAATGCCAAAATTATGTGTTAGTTTAGTTTTTTGAAAAATTCCTGCGGTGTTGTTTCTTCGTACCCAATCCATGATGACGCTTGCATTCCTCTCGTATGCGTGCTAAACTTTTCAGACAACGGCTCCTTTCTTGCGGACCAATTACCGAAGCAATTCAGTAGTCAGTCCAAACAAGGAGTTTTTATTTTTAAAATGATTATATTTTATGAATAATGTTTGCTCTCCGGCACTACGGAGTCGCTTCCCGAAAATTGAACAAATATCTGAAAGACGCAACTCCCTGTATTGTCCTGTCCGTAATATCGATCATTGTTTTTTTAAACACGGTAAGTAATGCCTTTGTTTACGATGATTCTGTTACCGTCGTTCATAACAGCCTTATTAAAAACTGGGAAAATATTCACTCGATATTTTCCTTTCATTACTTTATGCTCTCCGGTGAACTTAGTTATCGCCCCGTTGTTACACTATCGTATTTTATCGATTATTTTCTTTGGGGTTTAAACCCTGCAGGTTTTCACCTTACAAACCTCTTCCTTCATACAGGAAATACAATTTTATTTTATTTCTTTCTTAAACGCGTGGTGAAGGCAAATACAACCGCTTTCATCACAGCATTATTGTTTACCACCCATCCGTTACTCACCGAGGCGGTAAATTCTGTTAGTTATCGGGAGGATCTTCTCGCCGCGCTTTTTTTCTTAATCGCTTTTGTTTTGTTCCTGAAAATCGATGAAAGATCTTTAACCCCGTGGAAATTTCTATTGTATTACGCAGGCACCCTGCTCTCGTATCTCTTGTCCCTCTTTTCAAAAGAGACGTCAGTTGCGTTGCCCATCCTGATGGTATTGTTTCATGTCTTTTGTTCGTCTTCAACCAATACACTTCATGCACTGATAAAAAGGGCAAAATGGAGTTACCTTGGTTATTTTATCATTACTGGTTTTTATCTGTTTGTTCGGTTTGTGCTTTTCCGGCATGTTTATATCAGATTAGATCAAAGCAAGCAAACTTTATTTGTTATGATTAAGGTCTTTGCATCCTACATAAAGCTCTTGTTCCTTCCGTT
Organism: Candidatus Brocadia sp.; assembly: GCA_030837935.1. Taxonomy (GTDB): domain Bacteria; phylum Planctomycetota; class Brocadiia; order Brocadiales; family Brocadiaceae; genus Brocadia. The sequence continues at coordinate 2,796 of JAUQXU010000101.1, read as the reverse complement.
CAATCTGAATGCAGATTATGTAGTGCCGCCGGTGACCCCAGGAGTTGCCTCTTTTGTTGTCTCGGCCCTTTTGATCTGTGCCGCTATTATTCTGATACTACGGTTGTGCCAGAATGATAAACGTCATTGGTTTTTTTCGTTATGGTTCTTTGTTACCCTTTTGCCTGTGTCAAACATAATTCCCATTGGAAATATTATGGCAGAGCGATATCTCTATATTCCCATCATGGGTTTCTGTGGGGTTATTGGCATGCTCGTTCAAAACTACATCTCGGGGAAAACCCCAGCAATGGTTGGTTTTGCGGTCATACTAATCATTGCGAGCATTACGAGTATTTATCGAAATGGAATATGGCGTGACGAATTTACCTTGTGGTATTCAACCGTCAATCGCGAGCCCGACAGTGTCCGTGCACATCTTAATCTTGGTGTTGTGCATAGCGCAAAAGGATTCTATGACTATGCAGAATTAGAATATAAAAAGACTCTGGAAATTAACCCCGGGGATATAGAGGCGCACTACAATATGGGAAATGCCTATGAGAGAAAAGGCATGTTAGACGCTGCTATCAAAGAATATCAAGAGACATTGCGGTACAATCCAGTTCATGCCGATGCCTACAATAACGCTGGGGGCATATACAAAAATAAGCGTCTTTTTGATCGGGCTATTGAATTCTATAAAAAGGCGAAACAATGCAATCCTTTGAATCCCCATTATTACACTAATCTCGGACTTGTATATCGTGAAATCAGACTTTACGAGGAGGCTTTGGTGGAATACAAAAGAGCAATTGAGCTAGATCCTGATAATTTAGATGCACACAACAATCTCGGAATTATTTATGTATCTATGGAGCGACTTAAAGATGCTGCGGTGGAATTTGAAACTGCAAACCGACTCAACCCAAAAGTGGCCGATGTGCATAACAACCTTGGTATTGTCCATGCAAAGCAGGGTAATCCTGATAGGGCTATTCGTGAACTGAACAAGGCTGTGGTCCTGGGATTTGATAATGCGGATGTACATAATAATTTAGCCGGGGTATATCTAACACTGGGGTCAACAGATCGTGCGATTACTGAACTCAAGTTGGCTTTGACATATAATCCGGCAGATAGCAATGCCCACAGTAATCTGGGAAATGCTTATATTTCGAAAGGCCGTGGAGACGAAGCTATTTCTGAGTTTACAGAGGCAATAAAATATAATCCTGCTGACGGGGAGATACATTATTATCTCGGAAATGCATTGTACCGAAAAGGACAATATGCCGCAGCGGCAGATGCCTTTTGTCAATCGGTTCATTATCAACCAAATAATCCATTAGCACACAAGATGCTTGGCGTTATTTATGCTGATCATTTAAACAACTTTTCCGGGGCATTATTCCACCTCAGCGAAACATTAAGATTAGACCCTCAGCAATCCATGGCAAAAGAACTAAACGAAACCATTGATAAATTGCGGAGACAATGCAACCAATGATTCATTGTGTTCGCGCATCAGAGTCTTTGCGAATGAGGTCAATAATTTATTTATTGACAATATAGAATTTAAGTTTATAATATTGGCACGATAAAGGCAAACCCCGAGTGATCGGGGGACGCAAAGGAAAGGGTCTTTAATCCGCTTACATAGCATGCACTGCAATAACAAAGCACTTTAGATAGAGTATCAGGTTTAAAGATAGCCTTACTACCGAAGATGTTCTCAGTGAATATTTTCACAGTAAGGCTTTTTTTATTTCTAGAGAGTTTTGTTAAGGCGGCATCTTATGTATAAAAAAATATTATCCATACTGTCGCGCAACTTAATATGTTTTGGGAGTAGAACGAGGCATAAATACGAAAGGATTGTTCAGTGTCTTTCATTATCTATGATCGTTGTTGCATCGGGTCTGTGTATTTCTATACCATTTTTTCCCTGCTTGAAGATCGAAGGACCGAAAAGATATACTGATCTTGAAAATTCTTTCTACAAGCAAGACCTTGAGCATCTTTGTTCTACCGTTGTAAGGGAAAAACCGTGGAAGTATATTGTTATTCATCATAGCGCTACTCCAAAGGGTAATGCAGCGCGATTTGATTATTATCACCGTAAAGAGAGAAAATGGGAATATGGTCTTGCGTATCATTTTGTAATTGGGAATGGTTCTTTCTCCGGGGACGGCGAGATTGAGGTAGGTGAGCGATGGAAAAAGCAAATTCATGGTGCACACACGGCGAATATGGATTGCAATCGTGTGGCAATTGGGATTTGCCTTGTCGGTGATTTCGAAAATGGCGGTGCCCCAACCGAGAATCAGATCGATTCATTAGTCAGGCTTATGCAATACCTTTCCAGAAAATATACTATTGCTTCATCCGATATAATGCAGCATAAACAGGTGCACCAGAAATGCACAGCCTGCCCGGGCAAAAATTTCCCATTTGCAGAAGTTAAAACAAGGTTACTGCAAATTGCATCAAAGAGAAACAGTCATAGCCAGGAATTATAGGAGTAATGATTTATAGTATTACTTTGTAAAAACATCTTTTCGTAGAATTTATTTCTGATTTCGATATCTGAATTTCGAATATGCAAAAAAACAAACGCGCGGTATTTGTTATTCGGTGCCGAGTAGCCCTTTTTGGTTGCGACTACGCCGGCTTATTTTGTTTGTGCCCTTAAGAGCTCAGCCTTCACATTTTCAATGGATAGTCCGTAAGATCTTCCATACTCCTGTAATTTTTTATCAAATTGATAATTTCGGGCAGCCATAAGCCCTAATCCACCTCCCTGAAAATATTCAT
>JAUQXU010000100.1 GCA_030837935.1 Candidatus Brocadia sp. | reverse complement strand
AAAGCTTGTATGTACGGTCAACCCCTATATTGGTAAAGAAGGCATTTCTCACATACGGAAAACCGAACAACCAAAAAAAATACTCGTTGTTGGGGGTGGACCTGCCGGGTTATCTGCTGCACAGGTATTAGCCAGTCGTGGACATAATGTTACCTTGTGGGAAAAGGAGTCCCAGTTTGGCGGAAGTTTCCGTTACGCATCCCTGGCGCCCAAAAAAGAGTCGTTGGGAAAATTCCTCGATTATTTAATAAATCAGGTAAAAAAAACAACCACCGTGATCCAGTTCAACAAAGAAGCAACCGCAGAATCTATCAAACAATTCTCAGCCGATGTAGTTGTTCTGGCACATGGCGCCAAGAATGTGCCTGTTGAAATTAATGGTTCACAAAATAACGGCGTACTCAATGTTAAGGATGCTTTCACAACTGCAGAATCCATCGGAAACAATGTGGCTATTGTTGGAGGAGGGCCTGAGGGTTGTGAGCTTGCCGACTTTCTCGTCTCAAACGGTAAGAAGGTTACCCTTATTGAAATGAGGCGGATTTTTGGGTTGGGATTGGTTGCACACCCTCGTTATCATGTTTGTGAGCGTCTTAAGAAGACGGGCGCTCAATTATATGTCAACACAAAGGTCACTGAGATTGGGCGCGATTATATCGTTATTAGCCGGCGGAGGGAGGCAGACCAAAAACTTGAGGGGTTTGCAACTATCGTTATCCCCACGCTCCATCAACCCAACGGTGCGCTTGCAGCATCTATTCAATCCTTTGTCCCTGATGTTTACACGGTTGGTGATGCTGCAGAAGGCAGAACAGCACTTGAGGCCGTCGCTGAAGGTATAGAGATCGGAATGAAAATATAACGCAATGGGTAAACATACGAAGAAAAAAGCGGTGGTCATTGGACTTGATGGAACCCCGTACAGTCTTATCGATAAGTTAACACAACAAGGGATATGCCCGAATTTCTCCAAATTACTATCTGCAGGTTCACTTCGGGAGATGAAATCCACGCACCCTGCTATATCATCCGTGGCATGGACATCTTTTATGACGGGCAAAAATCCAGCCAAACACGGTATCTTTGGCTTTATGGACAGAATTCCCAATACCTATGACATATATTACCCTAATTCCAAACACATACAGGGTAAACCGATTTGGGATATCCTCAGTAATTATAATAAGCGTTCTGTCGTGATTAACGTACCGTCAACGTATCCTGCCATGGCAATGAATGGGATACTCATATCAGGATTCGTAGCGATAGACCTTGCTCGTGCATCGTTTCCAGCTTCAATTGTGCCCACGCTGAAAGATATGGGTTACAAAATCGATGTTGAAACACAACTTATTCATGAATCAAAGGATAAATTGTTTGAGGATTTGTTTCTTACCCTGGAGAAAAGAACCCGGGCCATGCTTCATTTTATGAAAAACGAAGCATGGGATCTCTTTATTGGCATATTTACGGAAACAGACCGGCTCCATCACTTCTTCTGGGAGTTCTTGGAGAAAAATGACTCAAAATACAGTCCTTTATTTCTGAACTATTACAAAACAATCGATGCCGCTCTTGGCAAGATTATGGAGAATATAGATAATGACACCACCCTTATTCTCTTATCTGATCATGGATTCTGTACATTACAACAAGAGGTATATATTAATCATTGGTTAAAAGAAGAGGGATTTTTAAATTTTAAAACAATCCCTCCGAAAGCCTTATCTGATATCGGAGCGGGGTCTAGGGTATACTGCCTTGATCCCGGAAGAATTTATGTCAATCTTAGAGGGAGAGAACCAATGGGATGCGTAGAACCCGGTAATGATTATGAACAATTGAGGAACACCCTTATATCAAAACTTACAGGACTCAAAGATCCGGTTACACAAACAACTATTATTGACAGAATCCACAAGCGGGAAGAAATTTACCAGGGTGAAAATTTTAATAAGGCGCCCGATCTTGTCATTGAACCAAAGCATGGTTATGATTTAAAGGGAGCAATCTATAAAGAAACACTTCTTAGTAAGGGTGTTTTTAGCGGTATGCATACCTACAATGACGCCTTTGTGTATATTAATCACAAAAATATTACCAAGCATCCTTTAGAGATTATTGACGTTACCGCAACTATCTTGAATTCACTGGATATTCCCATACCCGGTGATATGGACGGTAAAAATTTTGTACAATGGAACTGACGATTATCGGTTCGGGCACGGGAATGCCATCGAAGACCAGGGCATATCCATGTACTCTTATAACGATAAAAGACAAACACCTCCTTTTTGATACCGGCCCTGGGTCTTTACGACAGTTATTCCTTGCGGGTGTTACCTATCTGGATATTGACTACATAAATTATTCCCATTTCCATCCAGACCACTCACTCGACCTCGTTTCAATTCTTTTTGCAATGCGATATAATGCCCCGAAAAGAACGAAGCCTCTTTATGTTACAGGTCCCACAGGTTTAAAAGCATTTCATGAAGGTTTGTTATCGGTATTTGGGGAAACTATAAAACCGAAAACCTTTGACCTGCATCTCAAAGAGATCGATAGGGGAGAATTGACTTCTGATGATTGGAAAATTATCGTGGAACCATTACAACATTCAATGCACAGTATCGGCTTTCGCATAGAATCCCTGGATGGTAAAACCCTGACGTACTCTGGCGATACGGATTACTGTGCGGGCATTCTCCGTCTCGCCAAAAAAGTTAATACCCTGATCCTTGAATGCTCTTTTCCAGACGATCAGAAGGTCGAAGGACATCTTACTCCCCGGCTTTGTGCTCAAATTGCGAGCGAGTCCCAATGTGACAGATTAGTATTGTCACACTTTTATCCAGTCTGCGATGCCTCCAGAAAGAATAATAACCATGTGCCCGATGAACTTAAAAACATTTATAAAGGCGAGATTGTTTTCGCGGAAGATTTTGCCAGGTTTACGGTTTAAAACAATCCTTTTATTTTAAAGCGAACTGAACTATGAAAAAATTAAAAAAGCCCGACGATGAAAAGTATGCGCTTCTTATTTGTGATATGGTGAATGATTTCGTCAGGAAAGGATCCCCTCTTGAGGTGCCAATGGCAAGGACAATAATTGACAATATCAGGAAAGAAATTAAAAAATCAAGGAAGAACCATATTCCCATTATTTATTGCTGTGACGCACACAAAAATAAAGATCCGGAATTTAAGTTATGGCCCAGACACGCCGTAAAAGGAACCGATGGGGCACAGGTTATCAAACAACTTAAACCACACAATGAAGATTATATTGTATATAAAACCAGATATGCCTGCTTCTACAAAACGTCTTTGGATAGGCTGTTAAAAAAATTAGGTATCACCCATGTAATATTGACCGGGGTTGTAACTAATATCTGTATTTTATACACCACAGCAGATGCCTATATGAGAGGCTATAAGGTTGTAATCCCCGGGAATTGTGTTGCGGCGCTTTCACAACGTGAACATCGGTTTGCCCTGCAACAGATGAAACGTATTTTCCATGCGGATATAATATAAGTGGGATTTTATACAAAAACGCAAAGGGCATATGAAATTTACACTTCATATGCCCTTTTATTTTTACTTCTATAGAAAATCACGAATACAACCGATCAATGGGTTATTTCGTACCAAAATTCCTTACGATCTCTACCATTTTCTCAATCATTTCCGGTGACATTTTTCCTTGATATCCAGGACATTTCCCCTTGCCTGCATTAATATGTTTTACCAAGGCTTCATCCGTCCAGGCGCTTTGGAATGCTGCGTCAGTAAAATCCGGCACCCCAAACGCATGTCCCTTTGCTGTACCCGTGCCACCAGTCCCGTGGCAAAAATAACAGCTCTCTTGAACCGCAAAACCGAGACCTGCGAAAATGGTATAGGGACTCTTGGTTGTATCACCAGGAGTGTGCTTTGTTAAAGCCCATGCCGTGCTGCCTAAAGATAGTCCCAAACCTGCAATAACAGGTATAATATATGCTAAGCGGAATATTTTCATTATTCAATCCCTCCTCGTTTTTATTATGTAGAATATTTTAAGTATATTACGGAACCAGCTTTAGCTCTGACCTATAAATCTTATGACAATTCCTGCAGGCTATGGTTAGCCTTCTGAATTGTACTTGAATTTCTTCCAGATCTTTGTTTGTTGATGCCTTATCAATTTCATTGGAATGATAGAGAACCTCATCATTCAAAACATTATAATTTTTATCTGTTGCGAATTTACTCTTCGAAGTCTCAGTATCTGCCGTAATTTCCTTTGCTGCTTTTGCAAAATTGGCAAAATCACCTTCATTAGCTGCAGAAAGACCCGTCATTGCCCTCATTGTCTGAAAGTTATCCCACATCTTTTTACATAACTCGCCCTGGCTTGCTTGTCCATAACTAACAGATGACACCGCAGCGATGAACAATGTGAATGTCCCGGCGAATATACCTTTTTTTAGCCTCATTTTTCCCCTCCTCACTTTCCTTTTTTTAAAATACTTATTAAGCATCCAGACTATTTATCGAATTTCTCTGAAACAATTCTTCTTAATAACAAAACCGCCTCAACAAGAAAGGGCACCCATTCTTCAATCAGTATTCCTGAAATTCAGAAATTCGCCCCCTCCCAACATATGGCCCGTCCTTCACCTCCCTTCATAACTAAAAACATATAAACGCATAGTGCAAGACATCATAATTTTTTCATAATACCTAAAAACAAAATCAAACTACTACCCACCCATCAACCTTCCGCTTGAATAATGACACCGCAGCTGTACCTTTATTCATCCTTACTATAAAAGGAGAAAAAAAGGAGATTAAGGTTGTTTTTGGAGCAAATACACATGTGTCTTTAGCGCAGAAAGAAGTATGGGAAAATAGGTGGTATCGCGGATAGCAGCCAACTCTATGGCAGCCGTTACCAATAAAATTAGCTCCTATTTACAACATATATCAAGGTTACTCTGCGGTTAATTTCAAAACAATATCTCACTTGGGTAATTTAGAAATCCTAATTCCCGACACTATATCATTGGGGACAAAACGAGTCAAGGAAAAACTTTGTTCACGCTAGCGCGGAAAAACTTCACAAATCCAATCTCTTACCTTTTCGTAATTTTAATGTCCCTTGTAAATATTCGCTACCAATCTTTCGGGACACCAGATTCTTTTGGTGCCGGAATTTCCTCTTGCCCAGGTTGTAATTCCTCCTTTTTACCAGGGTACAATTGCGGATAAATATGAATTCCTAAATGTTTGTGACATACAGCACAGGTTTGCCTTAATCGTCGCACTTGCCATTGGGCGTCTTCTAACGAACCTTTCTCATCCTTGCGGCTTGCGACTTCTAACATCTTTTCGGCCTCTGAAAGCATCGTCTTATTCAAATCCTGATATTTTTTGTCGTCAGGACGTGAAAACTTACTAATGACTGTCTTTGTCAATTGAACGATGTTTGTACTCGATTCTGCGATAACCTTCCAATCGTTATTGGTGTACTTATAATATCCGGATATCTGTTCTACGGCCTTATAGTTTCTATCTATTTCACCCATGATCTTGGCCAATTCACTCTTTTCCTTTTCACCCTTAGGCGCCTCTTCGGCAAACCCCTGAGTTCCAATCATGCATACACCGGCAATCAAACCTGCCAAAAAAGTCTTTCTTACCAATTCCTTTAACCTCCGTCAATAAACTAAATCTATACTTGTATTAACACAGCGCTAATTTACGGCTTTAATGTTATCTGACAGCTTTTAACATAACGCGCAGGATACTGCATTTATAGTAATTCGCCCAAATTCTTAAGTAGTATTTTCTTGAAATACCTTAAAAAATCATTTTTACACAAATAAGCATGTATCGTACCAAAACCAGGGAAAACAAACAAATGCAGCAACCTATTCATAAACAATGATTTATTACATCTTAAGGTAAAAACAACCTAAATATTTTATAAAAATATTTGGCTTAAATTAACCACAGAATCAAAGCTATGTGCCAAAAGTTGCAGTGGCAAAAATAAAAGTGTGGTAATTATAAAAAAAATATACTATATGTCAAATATTTAATTCGGGTGCTTAATTACCCGTTAGAAACCAAACAATTCTTCTCTCCTTTCCGAAACCATGCTTCCCATCCCTCCTATTCCCACGCTTCCGAAATTGGCAAATCCGCACAGTGCATAGGCCATGACCAGTTTTACTCCGTGGTCACAATGCGCCAATAGTACAACCTGTCCACGTGTCGGACGTACAGCAGATGAAAAGGCAGTGCGGTGCAGTATCTTGTGTAAAAAACCCTTATGCAAGCGCCTCGTGTGTCAACTTCTCAGCTGTCGCAATTATATCTTTCAGTTCCTCAGAAGACCGTGTCTCCACGTAAAATCTTACCTTTGGCTCTGTACCTGATGGCCTTATTAATAACCATGAGTCGTCATCGAGTACCACCTTTATTCCATCTACGCTGATTACCGCCTTAATTTTTTTCGTATTTTTACCAACTGTTACTGTGTTTCCAACAGAAAGTTTATCCTTGAGGCGTGAAAGCCTTTTAAGAAGCGGTGCTCCTGCCAGAGAACGGTCAACCTCCACGTTGGCTCTTTCCGGAAAATAAGCCCCAAATTTTTCCTCAAGTTCATGGAGATACACACCAATATTTTTCCCCGTAACGGCCGTCATCTCAATGGCAAGCAAAAGTCCGAACATGGCGTCCTTTTCGAGCGTATTATTATAACCCGAAATACCGTCGCTTTCTTCATAGGAGAGTATAGCCCTCTCTTTTGCATCTTGAAGCATATACGGCCGGAAATTTTTAAAGCCAACTGCCGTTTCTCGTATGGGGATACCAAGCTTCACGGCAATAGCATTTCCAAAATTGCTTGTGGCTACTGATTTTACTAATACACCTGAAATATTCTTGTATTCATGCAAGAAATGCAGAGCCATAGCCCCGAAGTGGTTCATGCTAATATCCACGTCCCCATCCGTAAACCGTATCCTGTCTCCGTCGGGATCCATGATTACCCCCAACCTGAATTTGCAGGTACTCTTTCCCAATACATCCATCACCAACTTCATATTTTTTGCTGAAGGTTCGGGTGGTATGCCTCCAAAGAGATAGTTATCTTCCGTCCGTAGATACTGTATCTTAGCACTCTCACCCAGGAGTATGTTGGGTCTTGTCCTCGTGGCGCCGTGGATGTGGTCAATACAGAGAAAACAGTCTTCCTCTTTTATAAAACGCCTTATCCGCCCGAAGTCCAAAGTACCGCGTTTTTTGAGAAAGTCCTCATAAAGCTTTATCGTATCTATGTTATGGAAATCCTCTGGCTTTACCTCGTGTATCACCGCCTTCTCAGCCATCAGCCTGTTTGCATTTTTCTCAATAACCTTTGTTATCTCCGGGCCTGCGGGACCGCCGTCAGATGGATTAAACTTGAATCCGGAATAATTAGACGGATTATGTGAAGGGGTAAGGTTTATCGAGCATGCCGCATGTAACATGTCGATGGCGGCAGAAAATTCAGGCGTAGTAGCCTCACCAGCATAGTAGACTTTTATCCCTTCTTTCGTAAGTAAACCCATCACAGATGCGGCGAATTCAGGCCCTAAAAACCGGTTGTCATGGCCTACTATTACACCCCGTCTTTTTACCTCATCAAAATCCCTTACTCCAAGCGACTCCATTACCTTTTGCCCACCAGTCTTGAACATCTCTATAATCGCAGTCGTTACGATGCGCACATTGTTGAAGGTAAAATCGGTGCCTGTCTCACCCCTCCAGCCGGAGGTACCAAAAACCACATCGGTGGGTGTACTGTTTTCCATTGCAAACCTTCTTATTTCGTTGAGAAGGTTTGCGTTCTTTTTTACGTCTGAAAGGATAACCTTCCAGCATTCTGCGGCATTTTTGAAATCATCTCGTTTCATATCCACCTCCAGAGTAATGACAATGTATTCCCGGCATTTTAAAATGTTTTAACATAATTATTACCTTTTTTTCTTTCCCTTCGATTTTACCTGTATTTTCAATGCTTTCAAGGAAATTTCTCTTTCCATATTGACACGATAAATTTATTTATTTAAGCTAGCCGTAGATATTATAATGAGCAACTTGCATAGACTAACTACAAATGTCATCGCGAGCGACAGCGGGACATTAATCTCCGGAGACGCAAGGCATTGTGTATCTACTCTGGGATAAATTTAACAATTTATGCATGGAGGTTTTAAATGAAATATCAGGTAGGTAAGATCGGAAGGGTTGTTGTTGCAAGATTTGAAGACAAAGAAGATGTCCTTGGGAATCTCGGTAGCATAACAAAAAAAGAGGGGATAAACGCGGCTGCATTTTATCTGGTAGGCGGCATGCGTGAGGGGAAGATCGTGGTAGGGCCTGAAAAAGACGAACTTCCTCCAATCCCGGTATGGAGAGAACTTGGCGAAAGCCACGAGGTAGTTGGTTTCGGAACCATATTTTACCAAAACAATGAGCCGAAGGTCCATTTACACGCCGCATTCGGTAAAAAGGATGCCGTAAAAGTCGGATGCCTGAGAGAAAATTCCCAGACATTTCTCGTCCTCGAGGCGGTAATTATTGAACTCAATGGAATCAATGCGGTACGGGAGTTTGATCCCGTGTCAGGATTAAATATACTTAGGCTTTAACAAAAATTCTTTTCCAGGTCGGGCAAATTTATTATTCATGTAAAAATTAAAAATCTATGGAAATTTTAAAGGCAATTAAAGAGAGAAGGAGCGTAAGAAGTTTTCAGAAGAAGGAGATTCCCGGTGAAATCGTTGATAAACTCACAGATGCCTTGATATGGGCGCCGAGTGCAGGGAATTTACAGGCAAGAAAGTTCTTTGTCATTAAAGATACAAAACTCAAAAAGGGTATCGTCTCTGCTGCACTGAACCAGGATTTTATCGCAGATGCACCCCTTGTGATTGTCGGTTGCACAGACAATACAATTTCCAGAAGATACGGAGACAGGGGTGTATATCTTTACTCCATCCAGGATGTCGCAGCCAGTATTATGGGCATGATGCTGGTGGCGCATGAAAATGGGCTCGGTACGGTATGGGTGGGCGCGTTTGATGAGGAAGAGATATTCAATCTCCTGAATTTACCTGAAAATCTCCGTCCCGTTGCAATAGTACCTGTTGGCTATCCCATCAGGATTCCGACACCCCCTCCGCGGGTATCAAGGGATGAGGCTGTCGAGTTTCGATAATCAAATGTTCCGGATAGTCATAAAATTAGGCCTTCGCTACCCTTCCCACGGAGAGCGAAGAGCCTCTTCGCTCTACAACCGCAGCTTTGAAATCCTATACGTAAATCTGGATGGCCTTGACCTTGTAAGGGTCGCTCGATGATGCATTACTGAGCGCTATTGAGCTTCATACCTACAACCCGTAAGACCAGCCACGACCTTTTTCAGGGCATTCACCACATACGCAAGGCGGTCGTAATCGATTTTGTCAGGGGTGTCTTCCTGAGTATGGTAATAGGGATAACGAAAAGGTGCGGTATCTGTCACCATTATGCCTGGATAGCCTTCCTGCCAGAACGACCACTGATCTGACCAGCCAACACCGACAAGCATTTCGGGTAATACAGCAGCTTCGGATGGAAGTTCAGCATCGCGGCGAAACAACCCCACAGCATCTTGTACGAGCTTCCGTGATTTGATATTTCCAACGAACGCTATAAAATTTCCCGTAGTCGGATACATCAAGCCGAGTGGGCTGAGTGGATAATGCTGACTCCCTTTTGCGTCTGAATAATACCCGATGGTCTCAAGACTGAGCATGGCAACGATATTTTCATTCCGTTGACGACACCGTTTCACGTAAACCCAACTGCCCATATCTTTACTTTGAAAATATGGCGGCTCTTCATTAACGAATGTTACAAAATGAAGTGTCCGCAGAGTTTGTTTACCAGCAAAGGCACGTGCTAATGCCAGAACGGCAGCCGTTCCCGATGCATTATCATTGGCCCCTGGTGTATCTTCGAGCGAATCGTAGTGTCCCCCAATTACCACGATTTCATTGGGTTTTTCCGAACCGGTGATTTCCACTTCGAGGTTATAACACGTTCGTCCTTGCAGACCGCTCAAACTCACCTCATAGTCTTGCCGGGAGACTTTTAAGCCTGCCTGTTGAAACGATGCCTCAATAAAATCTGCCGCAACACAAAGATTTTTATAGTTCGTCCTGACATTGCGGTCGCCGATCTCACCGGCTAACTTATACACATCTTTTCGCAAGATTTCCCGTAATAATCTTTGTTCTTCCGTCAAAGGAGGCATCGGACCTTGATAGCTTTTACCCGGCATTCGAAGCATTTGCTATTCTCATTAAGAATTTATCTGCGCTGAATCAGGCAAATGCTTCGCCCCCCACCACATACAAAGCATTCATGAATATTTTCTTTCAAAAACCCACATTTTTACTACCATTCAAATCAATGATATACATTTCGATATCTTTATCGATTCCAAAAGACGAGCTATTGGTACTTTATAATCGATTTTCTCACTTTAGACAACAAATTGATTCCAAATTCAGCTATTTTTATAAATGCGAGAAAACATTCAAATGATGCTAATATAGAGTTCCAGGAATTAATCGAAAATTACCCGAATGTCCGTATCTTAAGCCAAGAAAATATTTGTGATTTGATAATAACTTATGGAATTTGTCCGAAGAATTTAATTTCAAAGCTCAGGCCTATAGTTCATCTGTTGTGCAAAAAATCACTCCAGCGATATTAGCTCTCCAAGCCAGGAAGTTTATTTATACTCGTGCTGAGGTAACTGTTAACGTAGGAAGTCGAAATTCTAGGTTAATTCGCCGAAGCAGGCGTTCCACTTGACAGTCTGCCCTGCGAGCATCCTGCAAGTGAACTTTTGCGTTATGGCTCCATAATTATTCATACTGGAAACATTTTTCTGTTATTCTTTGTTTTTTCAAGATAAAAGCAATTCTCTATTATTTATTTTGGAAACATTTTTATGTTATTCTTTGTTTACATACTTTCTTAAAGAAAAATAATTTCCTAATCACCTTTTTTATTATGAATGATTTCTATGAATAAAAAATTCATGTATTTGAGTGTTTGGGCTGCTTTATTCATAAGTGCATGCTCATCAGATAAAAAAAATAGCGTCAATCAGGAAAAATACCCTGTTACAAATCCTGTCGTGATGGATACGACATATACTCATGATTATGTAGCAAATATACATTCATTACAACATGTAGAGCTAAGAGCCAGGGTGAAAGGATATATCGAAAAAATCCATGTCGACGAAGGCGAAATCGTGAAAGACGGGCAAATGCTTTTTAGCATAAGCCGCCAGGAATATGAAGTGGATTTATTAAAAACGAAAGCAATGCTGAAAAGCGCCATTGCAGAGGTGAAAGCTGCTAAACTGAATTTGCAAAACGTAAAAATACTGGTAGAAAAAAATATCGTGTCAAAAACAGAGCTTCACATGGCTCAGGCTAAACTGGATGCACTTCATGCAAAAGTTAATGAAGCGAAATCGTATGTGGCAAGCGCTGAATTAAATCTGTCTTATACCGTAATAAAAGCGCCATTTGACGGAATCATTGACAGGATTCCCAATAAAGCCGGAAGTTTAGTCGATGAAGGAACGTTGTTAACCACTATTTCAGATAACAAAAAGGTATTTGCTTACTTCAATGTGTCCGAAAAAGAGTATTTGGATTTTGCCACGCTTATGGACTCAGGAAACAAGAATGATGTGGTGCTCGTTTTAGCCAACAATCAAATTCACAGGTATAAAGGATGTATCGATACCGTTGCGGGAAAAATTGACAAAAATACCGGAAATATAGCTTTCAGGGCATGTTTTCCTAATCCGGATCTTCTTTTGAGACAGGGTTCCAGTGGTGAAGTCAGGATAATGAAAGAAGAAAAAAACGCTTTAATAATTCCGCAAAAAGCAACCTTTGAAATTCAGGACAAAATATATGTATTTACGGTAGATTCCCACAACACCGTAAAAATGAGAAGCATTGTTCCAAAGCTCCGCATTCCTCATTTATATGTAATTGAATCCGGGTTATCTTCCAATGATAGAATTATTTATGAAGGCATTCAACTGGTGAAAGAAGGAGATAAAATAATTCCTGAAGTTATTTCTATGAAACAAATCCTGGCAGAACAGTCAAAAGCACAAGCTGTGTTTATGGCTCAAAATTAAATAAAAAAAACAATGAGTTCGAAATTTATCCATAGGCCCATTTTATCCATAGTACTGTCTTTAATCATCACCCTGTTAGGGGCATTGGCTTTAACCAAATTGCCAATGGAGCAATTTCCCAGTATAGCTCCACCCGTGGTAAATGTTACCATTGAGTTTACCGGCGCCAACGCAGAAACAGTTACAAAGGCCGTCATTGTGCCTTTGGAACGTGCTATCAATGGTGTTCCGGGAATGAAGTATATGTCGTCTATTTCGGGAAATGATGGCATGGGTATAGTACAAGTCATTTTTGAAGTAGGCACCGACCCTGACATTGCCGCGGTAAATGTTCAAAACAGAGTGGGTACCGTAGTGGACGAACTTCCTGCAGAGGTAATAAAAAACGGAGTAAAAATTGCCAAAGAAGAGAGAGCTATGCTGATGTATTTAGACATTTTCAGCACAGACACAGCGTTAGAAGAAAAATTCCTGTACAATTTTGCGGATATTAACATACTGCCGGAATTAAAAAGAATTGATGGGGTTAGTTATGTAGATATATTGGGAGCTAAGGAATACGCTATGCGTATCTGGTTAAAACCCGATAAGATGCTTACCTATAATATTTCTACCGGTGATGTACTGGATGCATTACGGGAACAAAATGTAGAAGCTGCGCCGGGTACCGT
>JAUQXU010000099.1 GCA_030837935.1 Candidatus Brocadia sp. | reverse complement strand
CTCTCCAGAATGGAAAAGGCACTGAAAAGTTTAAAATAAAAAAACCACTGGTTTTCAGGTGTGTTACGTAAGTATTATAAGGGGAAGGTGTAAACCTTCCCCTTTTCTTTTGAAGAAACAATCATCCTTGCCCTTTCCCCTGAGCCTTTTCCTAACGTTCTCAACCCAAACAATACATCTTTTGTCCCGCACCTTTCAGGTTAAAACAATTCAAGGCTACGCACAAGACTTCACCACGTCTAATTAAAGCAAAAACCCCATACGTCTACTCTTTATATAGACTAAAAAAACTTCTTGCCTTACCTTTTTTTAGATGGTAATATGATGAGCTCAATTATCAGAAAAGTAAAGACGGCGGCTTCGCCAAGTGGACTAAGGCCACGGTTTGCAAAACCGTTATCCTGGGTTCGAATCCCAGAGCCGCCTATTTTTAAAAGAATATAAGTCACGAATAGACGCGAATTTATTCGAATAGAGAATCAGGAATAAACAGAAAATATTTGAGGAACGATATTTGTGTTTTTCTTTTCATTCGTGCCTATTCGTGCCTATTCGTGTAAATTCGTGGCTGAACGATAACCCAATATCATTGGGCGAGTGGTGGAATGGCAGACACGAAGGACTTAAAATCCTTTGACCGTTAAAGGTTGTGTGGGTTCGACTCCCACCTCGCCCATATGAAGTTTTTTTCATAAAATTGCGTCGTTACGCTTTTGTATGGTAAAATCTGTATAATCTTGGAACCAATTTAACTTGCGAATTGTTGTTAGAAATTATGAATAATATCAAGTTGCTAAAATATCACGTGTTTAAACCAAAAACAGCAATAGAAATCAGTCCTGAAATTTGTGAGGCATTACAACAGATTACCGCGAAAAACCCTCGACTTTCTGTCGATCTTCTCATTGATATTGCATTGGATTACATCTCAAACCTGAAGGAAGAAGACCTCCTGAAGCTTATCACAGAGTATTATGGAAGAAAGCACACCTCACCTTCTTTGTAGTTTTTGTTGTTTCTGACCAAAATTATTTTCGTTAAGGAGTAATCATGATAAAAGGAATTACTGTTTTCTTGGTTTTTGTAAGTTTATTTGCTTTATCTGTCTGTGGCTGCAGAAAAAATGAATCGGGTGACCCTCAATTAAGTAGTCAATCTACAGAGCAAGATTTTGCCAAGATACACAAGAATGTCAATTTCAATCAGGGAGACAAAGAAAAAATGCATTCGGCAGGAATGCCAACGGATGACAGCACTTACGGTGGACACGGTATGACTAGTGTTCATGGCAAGAAGGAAAAAGTCGATCCCAACAAAGTGATTGCGACCGTTAATAATGAAAAAATCATCCGAAGTGATCTCGATAAAATACTAGAGCGGTTTAAAAACCACGTAAATCCTGCAGCGATAACTTCCATGG
The DNA here is from genome assembly GCA_030837935.1 of Candidatus Brocadia sp. Lineage (GTDB taxonomy): Bacteria > Planctomycetota > Brocadiia > Brocadiales > Brocadiaceae > Brocadia. Next base: position 4,949 of record JAUQXU010000099.1, on the reverse strand, counting down.
AGCAGCAGATCACTGATCAACTCGTGACGCAGTGTTTATTAAGACAATTTGTTGGAGAAAAGAAAATAACTGTATCGTCCGAGGTAGTAGACAAAGAAATTGCTAAAATGCGGGAGAACATTAAAAGTAACCCGACAACCAAAGATAGAACATTAGAACAGTTTCTGGAATTTCAAGGCAGCAACATTGATGAATTAAAAACCGCAATTAATATGTCAGCGGCAATTGAAAATTATGTATCCAAAGATGTCGATGATAAAAAAATGGAAGAGTATTTTATTAAAAATATCAGTAAGTTTAATGGTGAAACCGCCACAGCAAGTCATATACTCGTCGATACTAAGGGAAAAACAGCTCAAGAAGAACTAGATAAGGCAAGAGCAAAGATAGAATCCATCAAAAAAGAACTCGATGAGGGCGCTGATTTCACCGAATTAGCAAAGAAATATTCTGACTGTCCAACAGGAAAAACCGGCGGAGAATTAGGCACATTTCCCCGTCATGGCGCTATGGTAGAAGACTTTGCAAAGGTTGCATTTGCTACAGAAGTGGGCAAGGTGAGTGATCCTGTTAAGACGGAATTTGGATATCACTTAATAAAGGTTACCGCAAAGACTCCTCCCAAAGATGTTAGTTTCAGTCAGGTAAAAGATAAGGTGCGAGATGATTTGGTTGCGCTGGAAATGAACAACCTTATCAATAATCTGCGGGAAAAAGCAAAGATTGAGATTACCTTGCAATAAATGGATACTGCACACGTTCTCAATCAAATATCCGTTAATTTATACTGGCTTTGCTTCATCGCTTACTCAGCATACTGGGGTGTAGGTTTCACGCGGAGGAAACTACGCTTTCCTGTTTTACTTGGGATGGTAGTTCTTCACGGTGCAACCATGGCGGTGCGTGGCATATCAATAGAGTATTTCCCTTTAACCAACAAATTCGAATCCTTTAACGCCTTTGCCATTGCCGCCTTTATAATATTACTCATATATTCCAAAATCGAAAGCCGTATCTATCGTATGTCTCTTTTTGGGGTTGGATACGGCTTTTTCGCAGCAGCTGCACTTTTCCCCAAAGGATTAAGTTATGCTCCACCGTTGATGCTTACCATCTGGTATGTATTGCATGTTCCCCTTTCCTTCTTTTGTTATGCTATGTGGGTCAGCGCTATGGCTGCAGCGGTTGCGCGTTATTTCATACCAGATGAAAAGAAAACATTCGACCAGGTTATTGACTCAGGTTTTCAATATGGGCTTGTTATCTTTTCTATTTCGATGATTTTTGGAGGATTATGGGGATATGTAGCATGGGGGGCATATTTCCTCTGGGATGCCAAAGTTGTTTGGTCTGTCATCATCTGGTTTTTTTACGCTACATGCCTGCATCTGGATTACTGGCAAGAGGCAAAACGATACAAGCCGCCGATGGCTATTTTAGGATTTATCATACTCTTGATGACGTACGTAGGCACCAGTTTTCTTATTGGCAGTTCCCACAGCTTCAGATAAATAAAGATGCATTTTGAAAATTTGAGTTTCAGGATAATTGTAAAGTGAAAAAAGTTTACGATATATTTAAATCGCAAAAACTGGGCATTATCATTGGATTTACGGTCACCGGACTGCTTATTATTGGCAGCCTGATCATGAACTTCACTCCCCGCCAATATACGGGACTTTCCGGTGAGGACATTTCCTTTTTTTTCACTCATAAGAAACCGATCCACCTGTGGTTCTATCTCCTATTTCTCGCCTGCATTCTTTACGGCATTAATACCTTTTTATGCACCCTTGATTCGATCATAAGGAAGGCAAAAGGGGGCGTAAGAAAGGTCACTCTGTATGGAGCATCCCTTGTGCATATTGGATTTGTAATTACCCTGATCACACACCTAATTGGCGGGCTCTATTCGACCACAGAGCCCCCGGTATCCGTTGCAGAAGACTGGACTGACCTGGCTGGCGTTGAAATGAAAGTTACAGATCTTAAGACAAGTTCATATCCGAATGGCATGCCAAAAAAAATTGTGGCATCCGTTGCCGTCAGAAAGGACGGGATTGAATTCTCAGACACCCTTGGTTACAACAATCCAGTCCTTTTGCAACACGGTGTACTCGAGATCCTTATGCGTGATTATGGCTGGATAGCATCAGGTGTAATCCTTAAGGTTGACAATCGCACGTGTGACTTAAAAATCAACGAGACATTTAATGCAAACGGCACACAGGTGCGTGTTGATGATCTCTACATGCCTCCACAATATCGTTACCCCGTGGTAAAACTCATTTCTACTGCCGAAAACAATGAAGAAAAACAAACCTTTTTACCTATCGGGGAGAATAACGCAAAAGAGATCGATGGCGCAAAGATCATTTTTGCTGACATTAATTCTGTGCCGGGCGTCCTTGTCAACATAAAAAACAATCCCAGCATTCCGCTCACTTTTGTAACTATCTTTTTCTTTTCTATTGGTATGATACTCGTAATTCTCAGGATTATTCGCAGAACTGTCAATACCTAGCGGGATAGCGCTTCGTATCCACAAAATACTTTTCCCGGTTTTCATTTCCCTGTTAAGTAAGTCGCTCCCTACAAATCTAACACCTGCCTTGCTTCACCTGCCACATATGCCGAACCGGTAATACAGATCAAGTCTTCCTGGGAAGCTATCTGTTTTGCGGCAGCTATGGCATCCTGAACATTACCCGCTTTTTCCGATCGTTTGCCACAGAGTTTTTCTATCCGCTGGCACAAATCCTCAGGTGTGGCGGCACGAGGATTTTTACTTCTGGTCATAATAATAGTATCTGCCTCCGCAACAATTTCCTTCAGAATATTGTCTAAATCCTTGTCCTGCGAGAAACCAAGAATCAAAATCAACTTATTAAATTTAAAATTCTCCATCAATGCCTTTTTAAGAAAACGCATGGAATCTACCGTATGAGCAAAATCCAACAGAATGAATGGATTTTTTGCAACCACTTCGATCCTTGCAGGACAATACAGAGCGGCAAAGGCTTCCCGAATGACTTCATGGCTAATGCAAATGCTACCGCATTCCCTTACAACCTCCAGTGCACCCAGAGCCAGGGCACAGTTTTTGGCCTGATGAAAGCCAACAAGGGGCAAAAAGATATTGTCATAGGTCTGTCTCCATGTTTTTATTTTACATATCATCCCCCTCGTGCCATTTCTATCGGAACCTTGAGCTTCTTCAACCCATAAATCCCTCCCCAACAGATACAAGGGAGCGTCTTTCTCCCTGCAGGTTTTCTCTACCACCGAAAGAGAATCTGCATCCTCTACGCCTGAGATAACAGGAACGCCTTGCTTAATAATACCGGCTTTTTCGTATGCAATTTCCGAAAGGGTATTACCCAAAATGGCCGTATGGTCAAAACCGATATTCGTAATGATTGATGCCTGCGGTAGTACTACATTCGTAGAATCAAGACGTCCGCCTAATCCCACTTCAAAAACCGCCGTCTCTATCTGGTTCCTTTTAAAATGGAGCATGCCGGCAGCAGTAAGTATTTCAAAAAATGTAGGGGATGCAGAGGGTTCTGTTTCCCTCAAATGTTGGATATAAGGTCGCAGCTCATTTATGACAGAGACAAATTCATGCTCGGATATATTTTGATGATATATCTGAATACGCTCCCTGAGATCAACGAGATGCGGTGAGGTAAAAAGTCCCGTCATAAGACCAGCATGTTCCAGGATAGTGGATATCATAATGGCCGTAGAACCCTTTCCCTTTGTACCAGTTATATGAATACACGGGAGCCCTTTCTGAGGATTTCCCACATACGCCAGCAGTTTTTCCATCCTGTCCAAACTGAATGTCGATGCATTATACTGATAGCTAATCAGCTTTTCATAATCGATGGCCTTATAAAGAAAGGCCAGTGCTTCTTCGTATGACTGAAAGTCAGGTTCGTTTTTCCTATTACCCACAATTTCCTCTTGTCATCATGCCGTTAAAGCAAAACCCTGAAAATCATTGATTTTGGTAGACACAGGCTTTACGTCTGCGCCAGTTACGCATACATAAAGGGAGAGATGCCATGTTTTCGTATCAGACAGGAAGGTGAAAACAACTTCGTGATGCAATATTTTTTCTTCGTCTTGTTTGGGTGGTAACTATCGCAAGAATGATCTTGACTTTAATAAATGCCAGAGAAGGGAGTTGAACCCTTACCCCCTGTGACGGGGACCAGATTTTGAGTCTGGCGTGTCTGCCAATTCCACCACTCTGGCATAATTAGTGTTTAGTATAATGTTTTATTTACAATAATCAAAGAAAATTTCATTGTTTTATTGTTGGCGGAGGTATTCCAAGTTTCGCTGCAGACGACGCCTTCATCTCAGTATCAGCCTGGATATTTTTCAGATGATAGTAATCCATAATCCCTAAATTTCCCTCACGGAATGCCTGGGCAATGGCCTTTGGCACTTCGGCCTCGGCTGCGAGTATTTTAGCTATGTTTTCCTCTGTAAGCACTTTCATCTCTTGCTCACGCGCAATAGCCATGCTTTGCCGTTTCTCAGCTTCTGCCAGTATTATACGTTTCTCTGTTTCGGCCTGATCGGCTTGCAGTTTCGCAACAATATTTTCCCCTAAGGTGATATTGTTGATGTTAATCGAAAGGATTTCATAGGCGGTATCATTATCGTATTTCTTCTCCATAAGAAGCCTTGATATCGCATCAGGGCTTTCAATCACTTTTTTGTATGTCTCAAATGAACCAAGGGTGGCGATAATGCCTTCGCCAACCCGTGCCAAAACGGTCTCTTCTGTTGCCCCGCCGGCTAATTTTTCAATGTTGGTGCGGATAGTCACCCGTGCCTTTATCTTGAGTTGAATACCGTCTTTTGTGTTGGCATCGATGGTGGCATAACCTTTGGCAGGATCAGGACACTCAATTACCTTGGGATTAATGCAG
>JAUQXU010000098.1 GCA_030837935.1 Candidatus Brocadia sp. | reverse complement strand
GGGCTACGCCCTGCCTTTTCATGACCTGATTGCGAATTCAAGGTAATCCACACAACATCGCCGCGTTGCGGGACTTAACCCTTTTTTACCATACTTCGCTTCCTGTGGCACGTCCTGTATCAAATTTAGGAGGTATAAAATCTTTCGTAATGATATATTTGCTAATTCGAATATATAGAATAGGCAGAGTAGAATATTCAGGTATGGCTCTAACTAAGGGTTTCGTAAGCTGACAATGGGCGTCAACAAAGTTGCCAATACGAGTCGAAGCTATTGTTACCTTCCTTCTCTTTCAACCCAATAATCCGGTTTTCTATGCAGGTGCGCAATAGCAATTATCAGGATATGATCATCTTCAATAGAATAGAGGATTTTGTAAGGAAATTTGTGCAACAAGCACTTGCGAATATCAGTGCGCTCGATTGACCATGCTTTGGGGTATTCCAATATGCGTTTTATTGATTTTTTGACTTCCTGCTTGAATCTCTTTCCTAATCCTGGATATTCAAGTTCATAAAATGACGTAGCATCTTCCAACTCCAACTTTGCAAATTTTGTAAAAATGACCTTCATTGTTTTTCGTTAAAGATGTCTTCCATGGGAATGCCTTCTAATTTGCCTTCTCTGTATGCCTTAAGCCTTTTTTCTGCTTCTTCTATCCACATTTCATCAAGCTTTTTATCTGGTTGATCTATACTTTCAATTAGACCTTCAATAATAAGAAATCGTTCTGCTGGCTTTAGTTTTAATGCCCGATTTAAAATCTCTTTACTACCCATCTTTCTTCACCTCCTTCTTTAACCGTATTTATCACTCGTACTAATCAAACAAAATACCATAAACAAACTCTTTGTCAAAATTTTATTAAAAAATACCTGAAAACTGCAATCAAAAGTATTTTGCTGGGTAACCCTTAAAATAAAGATTACGAGTTCATTCCGTGCCTGTTTTTGAGTGGGGACGTAGACAAATTGATATTTATTTGCATCTGACAGGATGGACTTGAAAGGAAATATTTGGGTTACCCATCAGGATGTCTATTCCGCTCATGCCAAATCCCTGTCAGCACAATATTTCCCTAAACTCAAAATTTTGACGAATTATTGACTTGGGCTTTTCTCACACCGCCTATAAGATAAGTCCATAATACAATTCCAGGAATTTCAAAGTTTCCTTTTTGTGGTTCGGAAATACGGGGAACAACCAACACACCCCCGCCCCCTCTTGATAGAGTGGAGATTATAGCGTTTCCCTTTTAGAAAGAGAGGATAAGGGGTGTGTAATATGCTTTTTATTATGTAAAGTCGTTTGATTTTGCCATGTAAAATCAAACCTAATCAAATTGTACATGTCTTCATATGGTTTTTTGTTGAAGAAACAATAATCATTGAGAGACATTTTTGCTATTAATCTTCAAGGAGGGGAAAATGGACTTTTTGTTTTTAGGGATCGTTCTGATCTTTTTGGTGCTTTCATTAGCTTTTATCACTCTCTGCGACAGAATATAAATGGAGGTGTCTTGTGACAATTATTTATTGGATCGGTGGAATAATTTCTCTTCTTTTATTTATTTATCTATTAGTAGCACTTCTTAAGCCGGAGGTTTTTTCATGAATTGGAACAATGTTATCCAAGGCTTCATTTTTCTCACCACGGTTGTTCTGCTAGCTAAACCGTTGGGGACATACATGGCACGCATATATGAAGGTAAACCTGCGGGTCTTAATGTATTACTTGGACCTATGGAGCGATGGATCTACCAGCTTTCCGGAGTACATCCTGAAACAAGCATGTCCTGGAAAGGATACGCCGTGGCGATGATGCTGTTTAATGGTATCGGCATAGCGGTAGTGTATGCCCTTCAGCGTCTTCAAGCGCACTTGCCTTTAAATCCCATGTCCATGCCAGGGGTTGCCCCGGATTTAGCTTTTAATACCGCCGTTAGTTTTGCAACGAATACCAATTGGCAAAGTTATGGTGGCGAGACGACATTAAGTTATTTTACTCAAATGGTTGGATTAACCGTGCAGAATTTTGTGTCCGCCGCGACTGGTATGGCTGTCCTTGTGGCATTGATTCGGGGATTTATCCAAAAAAAGGCAGAAACAATAGGAAATTTTTGGGTGGATTTGGTTAGATCGACACTTTATATCCTAATACCCTTATCAATGATTTTGGCTATTTTCTTAGTTTCTCAGGGTGTGGTGCAGACGTTCAAGCCGTATGAGAAAGTAGCACTTCTCCAGCCTCTAAAGGATGGCAATGGGGCAGTGGTGCAAGAGCAGGTGATCGCACTCGGTACAACGGCTTCACAAGTTGCAATTAAACAACTGGGAACGAATGGAGGAGGCTTTTTTAATGTGAACTCTTCACATCCCTTTGAGAATCCGACCCCTGTATCTAATTTTTTAGAGGTTGTTGCGATACTTCTCATACCAGCCGCGTTATGTTATACCTTTGGGTATATGGTCAGAGATAAACGTCAGGGGTGGGCGCTTTTGGCAGCAATGCTTATTATTTTTATTCCCTGTCTTTGGAGTTGCATATACTTTGAACAACAAGGAAATCCCTTATTGAGCAGCTTAGGCATTGATCAAAAGGCAACCGCTTTTCAACCGGGAGGCAATATGGAAGGGAAAGAGGCGCGTTTTGGCATTGTCAGTTCTGCCATTTGGGCGGTCGTTACAACCGCGGCTTCAAACGGGTCGGTTAATTCAATGCATGATTCTTACACGCCTCTTGGAGGCTTAATACCTATGTGGCTTATGCAGCTTGGAGAGGTTGTTTTTGGAGGGGTGGGATCGGGCCTTTATGGCATGATCGCATTTGCAATTATCGCCGTATTCATAGCGGGGCTCATGATTGGACGGACTCCGGAGTATTTAGGCAAGAAAATCGAGGCGTATGAGATGAAAATGGCTTCCCTTATCCCAACTTCAACAAATTCGTCATAAAAAAGGTGAAAAATGGGTAAAAATCTGGCAACAAAAAGTCGTAACTCCTTGATATGGTTAGATATTAAATTTTGGAACGTTCAATGTAGTGCCTGAATAATATTATTTTC
>JAUQXU010000097.1 GCA_030837935.1 Candidatus Brocadia sp. | reverse complement strand
CAGCCACCGCAGAAACAACTTCTACGCCTTAATCCGATTTCAAATTTTAAAAAAGGAGCTTTTATGGATAAGAGAAGAATTTTTAAAGTAACATCAGTTGTAGTCGCTCTAAACGCAATCGCCTGTTTTCCGGCAATTTCCATGACAAAGGCTGCCAAGATCGATGCGATGAAGTTATATAATAAACATTGTAGTGCCTGCCATGATAAAAAGGGGAAACCAACTGATTTTGGTAAGGAATTGGAAACAACTGATTTCACGGATAAGAATTGGCAATCAAATACAAGCGACGAAAAGATCATCAAACAAATCACTGATGGTACGAATGAGAAGATGATGCCATTTAAAGAGAAGCTGAGTGTAAACGAAATTGGCGCATTAGTGCCTGTTATTCGGAATTTTGCTAAGAAATAATAAATTAAGGAATGAAATTTTATCGATGGAAACGAATCGATTGCGTGCATGCTTAAAACAACATTATTTGTTTTGTATCCTTGCGGGTTTAAGTATCTTTCTTTTCTTTTTTGAGTTAGGCAGCAGGAGTCTTGAAATTAAGGATGCTCTCCGGTATTGCTTCAAGGTAGGATTTTAACTGAAATTCCCGATACAAAAAATTGAAGATATACGTCCGAACCCTTCTCAAATATAGAATAATAATTCTGATCTGTGTAATCATCATAACCACATTTTTTGGTTATTACGCCATGAAAATGAGTACCGATAATTCTATCGAGATCTGGCTTTCAAAAAATGATAAGGACATGGATTATTATAAGGTATTTGTAGAGAAATTCGGAGATGAGGAGTTTTTGGTTGTAGCTTTCAGTGCAGTTAACATATTCACCAAAGACCATATCCAATATATTAACACAATTGCAGAAAAGCTAAAAAGATTGGATGGTATTGTCAGGGTAATTTCCATAGCAGATGTGTTTAAAGACAAGATTACATCTCCTGTTTTTAAGGAAAAAATCAAGGTTCAACATGGTCGGCCTTTGATGAATATTTTTAAACAGCAACTACTCGCAGATTCACTCTATCAAAATACCATTATTTCTCAAAACGGTAAGACCACAGCAATCATTGCTACAGTGAAATGTGCCGGACCGGAATCGAGAAAACAATTAGTGTCTGAGGTCAAAAGAGTACTTTGTGAAGCGACTGTAAGACCGGCGGACACGGATAAGAGAAAATATAAGTATTATTTAGCCGGCCCCTCTGTTGTAAATGCAGAACTTGATCTTATGTCAAAGCAAGACATGACCAAATTTACTCCGCTTATGTTTGCGATGTCGATTATTGTATTAGGATGCTTGTTTAGAAATATTTCAGGGGTATTAATTCCCATGTTGACCGTTGGGGTATGTATCATATGGATCACCGGATGTTTTGTGCTCTTTGGCCAGACAATGAATATGATTTCAAATATGCTTCTCCCCCTGACCTTTATTATTGCTCTTTCTGCCTCGATCCATCTGATCAGTTATTATTACCAAGAAAGTAAATTTTCCGCCTATAAAGAGGATGCTATTTATAATACCTTACGACACGTTGGTATTCCAATTCTTATGACCAGCATCACAACTGCTATTGGATTCGTTTCACTGGCAACCAGCAGTATTCCTCCCGTTTTCATCACAGGTTTGTTCATGGGAGGCTGTGCGACGCTTACCTTTATTATCGGCATGACGCTTATACCTATACTCCTTTCCTTTATCCCATCGCATAGGTCTATTGATGCCGAAAATATATTATTATCTGAAAATTTTTTGACAGAGAGGCATGACAGAGAACGAGGCTTTGGACTGCTTCTATCAGGATTAGGTCGTTTTATCGTAAATTACAAGGGATATGTCCTTTTATGTGGTCTTATTGTGGGTTTATTCTTTGCGTGGGGCATCTCAAAACTTCAGGTAGAATCTGACCTTATGGCCTCCTTCCCAAAAAATAGTCAGATTGCGAGGGATAATGCCCATATCGAAAGTCATCTCATGGGCTTGCTGCCTGTAGAAATCGTTGCTGAAGCACCGAATGGTATCAGCATATTTCAGCCAAGCATATTGAACAATCTGGTAGATCTCCAAAGATATCTTCATGGAATACCTGAAGTGACTGGTTCACTTTCTGTGGCAAATTATATCCAGAAAACGCATCAATTCATGAATGATGATAAGCCACAATATTACTCTATCCCAGATACAGAAAAAGAGTCTATGGATTATGTAAAACTGGCTTCTGTATATGGTGATAAATATGTCAATTGTCTGTATACAAAAGGAAATACTGATGCAAGGATATCAGTCCGAATGAAGCAGGTTGGCTCGAACCGATATCAGGCAGTTATAAACTCTATAAAAGAATACATTCACAGACATCTTGATACAACTGCGCTGACATGGCATATCACAGGGATAGTTCCCCTTTTGATCAGTGTTCAGGATAACATCCTCCGGAGTGAAATACAGTCCTTTTCCCTGGCCTTTTTGCTGACCTTTATTTCAACAGCAGTCGTTCTGAAATCCGTAAAAATCGGGCTTATCAGTGTTATTCCAAATTTGTTGCCCAGTACCATAACACTGGGTTTCATGGGACTCACAGGCATGAAACTTGATGCGGCAACGATCATGATTGCCAGTATTGCACTGGGGATTTCTGTCGATAACACGATCCACATCTTTTATCGTTTTAAAAAAGAAGTGTCTGTTTCCGGAGATGCTTCAAAGGCAATTTGTCATACATTACAAGGGGTTGGAAAAACGGCCTTGTTTACTTCCTTATCAGCGGCCGTAGGGTTTATGGTTTTTTCTTTTTCAAGTTTTAAACCTGTGCAATATTTTGGCATACTCACCAGTGTAACGATGTTAAATGCAATCATATCCGACTTATTTATATCTCCTAGCTGCCTGATGCTGTTTAAACCGAAGTTTTAATCATAACGTAGGGGAGGTTTCAAACCTTCCCCTACAAATTTTATAAAAAGGTAATTTCCCATGATACAAACTGGAATAGGAACCAATAAAAATAATACTTCAATAAATTCTAGACTTTTCACCAAGTGTGAATTCAACAGATTAGACCGACGACCAGATCAAGCCATTCTTCAAGACGCAGAGTGGTTTGGCATGTCGGCAGATGAGTGGGTAAGACGGATAGTATCAATTCACTTTGACCCTGTTATTGGTTCGATCTACTGGCTTCAAAAGGAAAAGAAGTTAGGCATCAATGCGAGGAAGGATATCTCTTCTCTGGAAGATCTGCACATCCTGGGACCGATGGAGGAAGAAGACCTTCGTCGTTACCCGATAGAATGCTTCATTCCAAAAATTCACCTTGAAAATAAGGAACAATTCATATTGGGTGAAACGGCAGGAACAACCGGCCTCCCGAAAGTAACAGCCTATTTGAAGAAAGAGTTCTACGTCACATTCGTGGAATGGTTCCGGTATATCGCAGAATACAGGGGATTTCCTCGGAGTTCTCATTGGCTATGGGTAGGCCCCAGTGGACCTCACATTATAGGCAAGGCCGTTGGTCCTGTAGCACAGAGTATGGGAAGTATGGATCCATTTTCCATTGATATGGATCCACGATGGGTAAAGAAACTAAAGCCTGATTCCCTGGGATATAAGAGGTACCTTAACCACGTTCTTGAACAGGCGCTTGATATAGTAAAACGACAGCGCATCGAAGTAATTTATTCGACCCCTCCCTTGCTGCTCAGATTGGCCGAGGAAATGAATTTTGCGCAAAGAATGCAGATTCGCGGTATTCACTATGGCGGAGTTGCCATTGAACAGGAGCAACTCAAAAGATTCCGAAGTGAGCTTTTCCCATACGCTGTCCACATTGCTGGCTATGGGAATACCCTGTTTGGTCTGTGTATGGAAATTGATGAATCTTTGAATGGTGATCTGGACTATTATCCTCCCGGACCACGCATGGCGTTAGAGGTCGTTTCAACAAAAAACGGTATCCTTCCTGACAGAAATCGTCTTGCCCATACTGTTGACTATGGTGAAAAGGGTCAGGTAGTGTGTCATCGACTTGACATGTCCTTTTTCATCCCCAACATGTTTGAGAGGGATGAAGCCATACGGATTGCGCCCACCAAAAATGCACAGTCTCTCGGTATTTATCAGGACGGTGTCAGAAATCCATCGCTGTTAAACGGATTAGAAGCAAACGTGAATGTAGGGGTGTATTAGGAAAAAGCATTCAGCGGTCAGCGGTCAGCGGTCAGCTGTCAGCTGTCAGCTGTCAGTTAAACAAACTATATCTATAGTGAATATTTGCAAATTACTAATAAATGAACCTGTTTACAACAATATTTATTTGAAAGGATACTATGAAATCATCAAAAACAAAAATTGAACTTCTTGCACCCGCAGGCCGCTGGGAGGCGTTGACTGCAGTAATAGATGCCGGTGCCGATGCCGTATATATTGGCGGTAAGCGCTTTAATATGCGGCTTCACAGGTCAGATTTCAATTTTACGGACGAACAAATAGTAGAGGCTGTGCGATATACCCACACAAAGAACGCAAAACTGTACATTACGGTAAACAATCTTCTCTGTAATGATGAGATGAACGCAGCGGGGCATTTCCTTAACTTTTTGAGTGAAATTCAGGTAGATGCTATTATTGTCCAGGATCTGGGTGTTTTAAATCTGATCAGGAAGATGGGCATTCCCACACCTGTCCATATCAGTACAATGATGAATATCCATAATATTGAATCCGCATTAACACTGAAAGAATTGGGAGTAAGCCGTATTGTTACATCCCGGGACATTTCCCTTGACCAGGTGAAGGAGATACAGGAAAAGGCCGGAATTGAAGTTGAATATTTTGTGCATGGCGACTTGTGTGTTTGCCAGAGCGGGCAATGCTATGCCAGCGGCGTGCTTTTCAGTAAGAGCGCAAATCGTGGCGAGTGTATGAAACCGTGTCGCTGGCATTATACCCTCGTAGAAAGTGTTTCGGGACAACCCATAGGAGACCTGCCTTCGGGTCACTTACTGGCTATGAAGGACATGTGCCTCTTGAGACATATCCCCGACCTTATCCATGCGGGAGTATGCTCCTTAAAAATTGAGGGGCGCATGAGACATGCCGATTTTCTGAAAGAAGTTGTCAGTATCTATCGTAAGGCAATAGATACCTATCTTGATAATCCTGCTGCTTATTACATGAATTCTACAGAGTACGAACAACTCTATAATCATCGGGTACGTGATTTTACAACGTCAATGGCTTTCACACCAGCGTCTGCTTCTCTCGTCGATATCTCAGGGAGCCGTGAACCCCTCTTCTTAAGTCGTGCAGCAAAAGAAACGTCTCTAACAAAAGAAGATATTTGTAATGATCCATTTGAATTGCAAATCGCAGAAGACACCGGGAAAGAAAAAATAATTAACTTTCAAACAGCACACTCAAATAGAGATAATCCACTATTATCAGTAAAAATAAGCTCTATGAACGCCCTGAAGTCGGCATTGGATGAGGGTGCAGATCGTATCTATCTTAGTGGAGAAGTCTCACCATTGAAAAAAGAGTTTTGGACAAAGACATCGTATAGGGAGGCATGCAAGAGGGTCCATGATGCTGGGAAAACCATTGGAATAGGCACACCCCGCATAACTACTTCCCGCGAGATGGCTGATATTGCATGGCTATTTGATCAGGCTGCATCATTACATGTCGATTATGTGCTTGTTCATAATCTGGGTACAATACATCTGGCAAGGAAATTCGGATTAAATATTCTGGCAGACTATTCGTTAAACGTGCTTAACGTACAAGCTTTAAACCTTCTGGAAGAATCAGGAGTCTCCGGAGTCACAGCCGCACTGGAATGTTCGTATAAACATTTGAAACAATTCTCTGGCAAAGCGTCATTGCCTGTGGAATGTATCGTTCATGGACCTGTTCCCGGTATGATACTTGAACACTGTATCCCGGCCATGGTAACCTCTAAATCACACAAAAAAGATCATTGCAGGCAGGTGTGCCAATATATGGGATACGCACTCAAGGACGAGCGGGGAGAAGTACGACCCATCGAAAATGATCAGTACTGCCGGACCCATCTCCTGTTAGCAAGAGATATCTGTGTATTGCCATACCTTCATTCATTTGTGCAGACTGGCATAAGAGTGTTGCGGATTGAGGCGCAGTATTATGAAGACCCCTTGGTAAAAACCCTGGTTCGCATGTATCATAAATATTTAAGCATATATGCAGAACACCCCGGTATTTCATTACCGATACAAGAGAGTGAATGGGACATATTAACTGAAAATAGTCCAAGGGGATTTAACCTGGGTGGCTATGCACAGGATATAACCCACTCAAAAAGTACAGCAGAGGTAATGAAAAGTATCAGGCAGTAACGAATTAAATATATCCGGAGGAAAAATACTCTAGAATGTTACGTTATAAGAAAATAATTCTCTCATTATTTTTTACCAGGAAAATAATCCTTCTTCTTTTGGCGTCTTTTTTTTGTTTCGAATTCTATGTTTTGCTCGTCCACCATTTTGAAGGCAAGAGAGATTTAAATTACTTATCCGGCAATTTTCAACAAAATAGAGAAAAATTGTGCCAAGAAAAACAAAAGGACGAATTCAGTTTTGCAATTGTAGGCGATACTAAGGGCACCGGGACATTTGAAAAGATTGCAAAAGAATTGCGCAATGAGCCATTGTCTTTCATCGTTTTTTTGGGTGATTTTGTTCATAAGGGCACCGAAGGTGAGCACAACTATTTTAAGGCTGAGTATATAAGCGAATTTTCCTTCCCGTTCCCATCGTTTTTTGTCGTAGGAAATCACGACGTTGACAGCAAATATTTCCCAATATCGAGATTCGAAGAAGTCTACGGTCCCAGTATTTTCTCATTTAAATATCAGGAGTGTCTCTTTGTTGTTCTCCGCATCCTGAACAACCCTTACCCGAATAAGGAAAGTCTTCGGTTTTTAGAAAAATTAATTTCAGAAAAGACTTCATCCCGTTACAGGAAGACATTTGTTTTTATGCATATCCCACCTCCAATCTCTTCTGACTTCAGCGCCAGACCATTTGAAGGTTCTTCTGAGCTTGTTTCTTTCATTGAAAAACTGAATGCAAACTACGTAATAGCAGGTGATTACCATGGATATGCAAGAATTACCAGGAAAGACACCGTATACTTAGTGACCGGCGGAGGGGGAGCGCATCTTGAAGAAAAGAAATTCGGGCATTTCCATCATGCGCTGGTTTTAAAAGTGACAAAAGACGGTGTTTCCGAAAAGATACTCGTTGTTAACAGAGATGAAGACCTCCAGGACAGAATTGAAAGATTTGCATTAGCCAGCATGTATCCCTGGTTAACGAACAATTTGTTTGCTGCCTCCCTTGTAAACATTATTTTAGTGACAATCTCAATCGCATCGCTTAAACATAGCTACCATAGATTTAAACGTATTTTTGTATAAGTTTCATTATTTGATTGCAGCTCCGCTGCGGGAGTATTGTATCAACCATGACAACGAACCATATCGGACCCGATGCCATTCTTCAGAAGAAACTGGAATATCTTATTCCATGCGTTTACCATTTTTATAAAAAGCCGATGCAGATCGTCAGGGGGGAGATGCAGTATCTGTTCGATCATACGGACAAACAGTATCTGGATTTTTACGGCGGAGTGTCTGTGATGAATGCAGGACACTGTAACCCCGAGGTTGTGGAAAAGATCTGTGAACAGATCAGAACGCTTCAGCATACCACCGCCATTTACCTTACCCAACCCATGGTCGACCTTGCAGAAAAATTGGCGCAGATTACCCCTGGTTCATTGAAACGCTCTTTTTTTTGCGCCAGCGGCTCAGAGGCCAATGATGGGGCAGCACTTCTTGCCCAATTATATACAAAAAAAAATAAATTTGTCGCCACCCGGCAGGGATTGCATGGCCGTACAAAACTTACCATGAATCTTACAGGACTTCCGATGTGGAGAACCGATCCCAATCCTCTTGGCGATATTGTTCATATTCCAGGGGCCTATTGCTACCGATGTGCTTATGGACTTACGTATCCGCGCTGTGATTTGCAATGCGCAAGGTATCTTGAGGACGTTGTTAAAAGTGGCGATTTTGCAGCCTTTATTATTGAACCTATTCAGGGCAACGGTGGCATTATTACACCCCCGCCGGAGTATTTTACGATAATTCGGAAAATTCTCGACAAGTACAATGTACTCTTAATAGCAGACGAAGTGCAGACAGGATTTGGCCGAACGGGAGAGATGTTTGCTATTGAACATTGGAATGTTGTGCCTGACATTATGACTATGGCCAAGGCCCTGGCCAATGGCACTCCTATAGGCGCCTTTATAACGAACGATAAAATTGCCTCATCTTACACACGCCCTGGCGCATCAACAACGGGCGGCAATCCTGTATCAGCAACGGCTGCTTTGGCCACAATCAATGTTATTAAAAAATACCAACTCGTGAACAAGTCGAAAGACCTTGGTAGCTATTTAAAGAGTAAACTACTGGAAATAAAAGATAAACGCAGACTTATAGGAGATGTCAGAGGAAAGGGTCTTATGTTAGGTATTGAATTAATCAAAGATGACAAAACCCCGGCTATTGAAGAGATAGACAATATACTCGAAGGCTTAAAAGATCGTGGAATTTTAGCTGGAAAGACAGGCGTATCACGAAACGTACTTACTTTTCAACCACCTTTGGTGATCACCAGTGACGACGTAGATCGAGTGGTAGATACATTGGACGATATACTATCAGGTCTAGAAAAATAAAACAACTCTACGAAAATGATAGAAATACAATACCCATGCAAAACCTTTTAAAACTGGTTCAATCCTATGGTATGCACAATATCCGTTTATCTCAAAAATTCTTGCAGCTGATTAGCCATGATTGAAGAATGCATACATTTTTATTCAGACAATTTAAAGCTGGAAGGGATTTTGACATACAATGAAGACTCACAGTCATCCCCTGGAATCTTGTTATGCGCACCCCACCCCAATTTAGGCGGCGATATGGATAACAACGTTATTACGAGTATTGCACAGGTATTGGCCAACGTGGGATTTGCATCCCTTCGT